>PMYF01000506.1:17130-28158 GCA_003171295.1 Acidobacteriota bacterium
GAAGGGGATTTTAGGATTTATAGACGCCGGAGGCAGTGAACTCGACGGCCTTGCAGGGCCGAGCAGTATTCGGCCCACTGGCGGGCGGCGGCCGCTCGCCCCTTGAATCCGATATGACCAAAACTCTTGAGATTCCGTTCGCAAAATATCACGGACTGGGGAACGACTTTCTCGTAGCCCTGGAGAGCGACGTTCCCCGCGGTCTCCCTGATTTCGCACGGAGAATTCTTAATCGTCACACCGGCGTTGGCGGCGATGGCTTTATCGTCGTCATGAAACCTGAAACCAAGGCTCACGACGCCCGCATTCGTTTCTTCAACGCGGATGGAAGCGAGGCGGAAATGTCGGGGAACGGCATCCGTTGCGCGGGAGCATTTCTGCTCGAGCGGAAAGGCCAGAAGTGCATCCTGGAAATTGAAACAGTCGCCGGGCTGAGAACACTCGAGCCACGGAATGCGAGGGAAGGGAAGTGGGCCTTCCGGGTGTGCATGGGAGCCCCGATTCTGGAGGCTGCCAGGGTCCCCTTTAAGGCAGTCGGCGTGGCATCGCCCATACTCAGGTTTCCCCTCGGAACATATCGCGGCGACGTGCCCATCACCGTCACCTCGATGGGGAACCCGCATTGCAGCGTGTTCGTGGCAGATTTCGAAAACACCGACTGGCTGCGGCTCGGTCAGGAAATCGAGCATGATGAACATTTCCCGAACCGCACCAACGTGGAGTTCGTGCGTCTCGTCTCCCGGAACGAAATCGAAGTCAGATTTTGGGAACGGGGGGTCGGACACACGATGTCTTCGGGGACGGGCTCGTGCGCCGCAACGGTCGCAGCCATCCTCAACGGACTTACGGATCGCCAGGTCCAGGTTCGGACCGAGGCCGGTGCGCTGGAAATCGCCTGGCCCCAGGCTTGCGAGGTTTCTCTGACGGGTCCGGCGGAACGAGTCATGCAGGGGAAGTACTATAACCGCTCGACGAAGTGAGCCAATCTCGCAGCGGGCGTGCCCCGGCGGAACCTTACGGTCGAATGTAGAGATAAAGCTTGTGGGAGATTCCGTTCTTGGAAATCACCTCGACGGCTTGTTCGGGGTCCCAGCCGGGAACCTGAAAGTCGTGGCAGACGATCCGCGCGCCGGGACGCAGTTGCTTTTCCAGCATGGGGCGCAGTTTTTCGTTGACGGCAGTTAAGAGATAGAGCGTGACGACGGTTGCCCGGCGGTAGGTCACGTTGAACATGTTCTCGTGTAGAATCTGCGCCCGGCCTTCCAGCCCCAGTTCCTTGATGCGGGCCATGGACTGGGTGTAAAGGTCAGGGTTGAGTTCCACGCCCACTGCGCGCGCGCCGAACTTCTGGGCCGCGGTGATGACAATCCGGCCGTCTCCAGACCCCAGATCATACACAACATCATCTGGCACCACTTTGGCCAGGACCAGCATCTTCTCAACGACATCCTGGGGGGTGGGCACGTAGGGGACAATGCGCTCAAGATAACTGCCGGACGGCCCCTGTCCGAATGACGACACCGTTTGGGCAAGACATTCCGGACCCCGGACGGAGAAATGCAAAGTGGCAATGGATATCAACACTGCGACGGAGAAACTGGGAGAGATGATTCGCTGAGGCTTTGTAGGCATGGATTGAATTCTACTGGCCCGCGGCAAGCTTGTCGAGACGAGAACGGAAAGCCTCTTGCGCTGCATGCCATTCCAACTTAGTGTAGTGCGTCAGAGTTGCCCGTACTTGCCGGGCTGAACAGGCTGCGGAAAAACGTTTCCCTGCTGTCATTCTGAGCGAAGCGAAGAATCTCGCCCTGCGCATTTTCATGGAAATACGAGATTCTTCGTTGTCTGCGGCTCCTCTCCAGAAAGTGGACGCGTAAGCTGTTTGGATTCAACAAATTCATCACACGCTTGCCGCGTCCACTTTCTGGAATCACAGATAGCCTGCGTTCGGCTATCCAGGCTCAGAATGATAGGCCCGACGGGTTTTCCCGCAGCCTCTGAAGGCCGCCTCTGCGAAAACCATCGCGTTCCAGGGTTTTCACACAGAGGGCGGCAGGCTCGAATCAGCCTGGTGTGGTCAGGGACAGGGTGCAGCATCGGGCCTGCCCTGCCGTGGCCACCTGAAACATCGGAGAACTCGTCGCTTGACCCAACCTTCCTTACGACGCGAACTGAGCTTCACTCACGCGACCGCCATCGTGATTGCAAACATGATCGGGACGGGCATCTTCACCACCACGGGATTTCTGGCGGGCGATCTGGGCCGGCCGGCGCTGGTGCTGGGGGTGTGGGTGGCCGGCGCATTCATCGCCCTAGCGGGTTGCCTTTGTTACTCCGAGTTGGGAGTCAACTTTCCGAAGTCCGGAGGCGAGTACATTTATTTGCGCGAGGCGTGGGGGCCGGCGTGGGGTTTCCTGAGTGGATGGATTTCCTTCTTCGCGGGGTTTGCAGCGCCGATTGCCGCCGGCGCGCTGGCGTTCTCGGAATATCTCGCTCACTTCTTTCCCTCCTTGGCCGTGAGCTCATCGCCCGAACGGGCGAGCAGCCTGCTCGCGTTCTTTCACCCCGGCCGGGGGCAAGGGCTGGCGTTGGGGATTGTGGCGCTGTTCGCGGTAATTAATATTCGGGGGTTAAGGCTCGCAGCCCGATTTCAGAACTTTCTCACGGCGATCAAGCTGGGTGTCCTGCTGCTTTTTCTGGGCCTGACCGTGGTGATCGGCCATGGCAGCGTGGGCCATTTCTCACAGGTTGCGGTCAGAACCTCCCCGCACAGCCTCGGGGCACAGTTCGCCGTGTCACTGATCTTCGTGATGTTTGCTTACAGCGGTTGGAATGCTGCCACCTATGTCGCGGGAGAAATGAAAACGCCAGAGCGCACCCTGCCGGTCGCGTTGGTGACGGGGACGCTCACCGTCGCCGCCCTCTACATGGCCCTGAATGCGGCTTTCATCTACGCACTGCCATTGGAATCGATGAAGGGGGTGGTGCGCATTGGCGCCGCCTCGGCGGGCGCGCTTTTCGGAACCCTAGGCGGAGGTTTCTTCAGTGTAATGATGGCGGTGGGGTTGCTCTCCTGCGTGAGCGCCATGGTGCTGGTGGGTCCCCGGGTTTATTACGCGATGGCGAATGACGGCTGCTTTTTCCGGGGAGCGGCGCGAGTCCACCCGCGCTGGGGCACACCCGTCGAGGCCATCGTCTACCAGTCGCTGGCCACTGCCGTCATGATTCTGACCGGTACGTTTGAGAGCCTGATCTACTTCATTGGCTTCGCGCTGATCTTTTTTGCTGCCTTGGCGGTGGCAGGCTTGGTCCGCTTGCGCCGTCGCAGCGGGTGGAAAAAGCTCGCAGCGGTCAGTTGGGGCTACCCGCTGGCACCCGCCCTATTCATGGGCGCGAGCGCTTGGATGCTTTGCTATACGGCAGCCTTGCGGCCCAGGGAGTCCGCCCTCGGGCTGCTGACCATCCTGCTGGGTGCAGGATTGTATTTGTGGAAATTCCGGCGAGGTCCCCAATCAGGACCCGTCACGGAATAGCCGCTCCGTGCTGCCGAGCGGGACCGCGTGTGGGGGTATGGCGATTCCCGACCAACTTCATGAAAGCAGTCATTTAGCCGTGCCGCTCAATTCTTCTGCCTTGGTATTCGCGCCCGGGGGCACGCTTCTCCTTATTCTCCTTACTTCGCTGCGGTGCATGGCGCAAGACACTCAGCCCATCCATTATGTGGTTGATTTGCGAGAGCCCGAATCGCACCTGGTGCAAATCATCATGGACGTCCCGGGGGCGATGCCGGGCACGGAGATTCAAATCCCGGCCTGGAATAATCTCTATCAGATTCGTGACTTCGCGAAAAACGTTCAAGGCCTGGACGCCCGCTGCGATGACCGGCCTGCCGAATGGAGGCGTGTGGATTTGAACACGTGGCGCGGCCCCGACCGCACCTGTGTCCATCTCGAATTCCATTACGCTGTTTATGCGCAGGAAGCCGGACCGTTTTCGAGCTGGCTCGATTCCAAGCATGCCTTTTTGAATTTTGCCATGCTGCTTTTCTACGCGCCCCAGGAACGCGAGCGGCCGGCCCGAGTCAGAATTCTTCTTCCCTCGGGATGGAAGTTCGCAACCCTTCTCGCAGCCGAAGGCGATGAGTTTTCGGCTCGTAACTACGACGCCCTGGTGGACAGCCCGGTCGAGGCAGGCCATTTTAACGAGTACACTTACACCCAGGAATTCCACTCCCCGCTCTCCGCGCCGGGCTCCGCCGCGAAGCGGGCGACTTTCCGCGTCATCGTGCATGCCGAACCGGCTGATTATTCTCCGGAGGGTTTGCTTGAGTGCATCCAGAAGATCACCGCCACGGAGACCGCCCTGATGCAGGATCTGCCCTATGAGCGCTACACGTTCATCCTGCATTTTCCCCGGGAAGCGGGACCGAGCGGCGGCATGGAACATCGGGATGGGACGGCGATCACCGTTCCGGCTTCCCTGGCGCGGGACCGGGATACCTTCCTTGATGGTGTTATCGCCCACGAGTTCTTCCACGCCTGGAACGTCAAGCGCATTCGTCCCCAGGCGCTTGAGCCGATCGACTACATCCAGGGCAATGACACGCGGGATTTATGGTTCTGCGAGGGCGTCACCAGCACTTACGCGGAGCTGGCTCTGCTGCGGGCGGGGCTGATTAACCGGGACAGATTCTACGCCCACCTCGCCGCGGACATCCAGGGGTTAGAGGAGCGGGGCGCCCGCCGCTTCCAGAGCGTGGAGACTTCCGGCCGGGAAGCGTGGTTTGAGAAATATGCGGATTACGGCCGGCCCGAACGCAGCATCTCTTATTACAATAAGGGCGAACTGCTCGGGTTCCTGCTCGACCTGGGCATGCGGAACGCGAGTCACAATCAGGCGGGCTTGGACGACGTTATGCGCGGCCTCAATCGGGCCTTCGCGCAGCAAGGACGCTTCTACACGCTGGCGGACATCCGAGCGATCGTCGCGAGGCTGGCGCCCTCGTTTGGAATGGATCGGTTCCTGGCCGACTACGTTCAGGGAACTCAGGAGCTTGACTACGCAACATATTTAGGCTACTGCGGATTGCGCCTCGCGACCACGGCCACGGAAATTCCCGCCCCGGGCTTTGAGTTGTCGCGGAACACGGAGGGGCTTGCGCAGGTGGACTCGGTTGAGGAGGAAAGCTCTGCCCAACGCGCCGGTTTGCAGGCTGGCGACGTTCTTCTGGGGGTCGATGGTGAGCCGCTGGCCTCCGGCGCCGAGGCCGCCCTGCCGCGCTGGCGGCCCGGCCAGGCGGTGGCACTCCAGGTGACGCGCGGAGGACAAACCCAGGTCCTCAAGTTTACTATCGGAGCGACCCGGAAGGTTTCCTATCGAGTCGAGGAAGATGCCCAGGCGCAGCCAGACCAATTGCGGGTGCGAGACGGCTGGCTGAAAGGTGAAACGGCGCCCGCAGACGGCCAGGGGAAACCATGATCCGTGCCTTGTTTGTCACGCTCGTAACTTTTGCCTACATCCTGATCGTGGGCCCGCCCTTTCTCATCTATGCTTTGCTCACTCGGAGAACCGACGCGCTCTATCAGATCGGTATCACGGGAGCCAAGCTGGCGGTCTGGATGTCGGGCATTCGCATGGAGATCCATGGACTCGAGAAGATACCTCGGGACCGCGCTGTCATCTTCATGCCGAACCACCAGAGTAATTGCGATCCGCCAGCGGTTATCAGTATCCTTCCCCCTGTGCTGGTCATGGCCAAGCAGGAGTTCTTCCGGGTACCGGTCTTAGGGCGCGCCATGCTCCTGCGCGGGTTCATTGCGGTTGATCGCAAGCACCGGGAGCGCGCCATCGCTGCAGTGGAGCGGGCCGTGGCCGCCTTGAAGGCGGGGCACTCCTTCCTGGCCTTTCCCGAAGGCACGCGCAGCCTCGACGGCCGCCTGCAACCGTTGAAGAAGGGCGTGTTCATGATGGCGATTAAAGCCGGCGCGCCCATTGTCCCCATCTCGGTTTCGGGGGCCAGGAAAATCATGCCGAAAGGCCAGTTCGGGATTCGGCCAGGTCGAATCCGCATCATGATTCAGGACCCCATCCCGACCGCACACTTTAATGTGGATGACCGAGGGGCGCTGATCGAGTTGACGCGGCAGGCCCTCCTGCGAGGTCTTGAACCGGAGGAATGGCCGGTGGGACTTTCCGGCGAAATGCCGGACTCGGCAGCCGATTCGGATGCCCCTCGGCCCGCCTGAGGCCGGTCTGCTGTCCGGACCTAACGGTGTGAATGCCGTGGAGCTACGGCGAGGATTTCTCTCCTGCCTTTTCAAGAAGACCACGCGCCTTGCGGTAGGCCGCAAACATCTCGGGCAGACGCCTATAGGCGGCAGAGGACTTCAGCCAAAGCTCATGGTCAACGGCGGGGGAGCCTGAAACCGTCGTGTGGGGGCGAACGTCGTTCGGCACGCCGGTCTGAGGTGTGGCGATCACGTGGTCGCCGATGGTCAGGTGGCCGGCCACGCCGACCTGGCCGGTCAGGATCACCTGGCGCCCGATCTTGGTGCTGCCCGCGATTCCGACCTGGCTGCAGAGCAGGGTATTCTCACCAATGTCGCAGCCATGCGCCACTTGCACGAGGTTGTCGACTTTGACGCCCCGGTGCAAGCGAGTTTCGCCCACCGCCGCGCGATCGATGCAACTGTTGGCCTGGATTTCAACCCCGTCCTCGATAACGACAATGCCGGCCTGGGCGATCTTGTAGTACGTCCCATCCGCGAGCGGCGCGAACCCAAAGCCGTCACCACCAATCACCACGCCGTTCTGCAGGATCACGTCATTGCCGATGCGCACGTTCTCACGGACGACTGCATGCGAATGCGCCAGAAAGCGATCGCCAATTTTCGCTCCCCGGTAAATCACGACGAAGCTCTTGAGCACACAGTCGTCGCCCAGTTCTACGCCCTCCTCGATGACCACGTAGGGGCCAATCGAGCTGTTGCGGCCCAGCTTCGCGTCGGGGGCGATGACGGCGGTGGGATGAATCCCCACCGGTGGCCGCTGGGGAGGGTAGAACACCTCGAGGGCCCGGGCGAAGGTCAGGTAGGGGTCCGCCGAACGCAGAACCGGCTTCCCCAGGGTATCCAGATCCTGGGCGGCGATGATGGCCGCGGCGCGCGTGGTCCCCAGCTTGGCAAGGTATTTGGGATTGGCCAGAAAGGTGATTTCGCCCTCCGTTGCCTCATCCATTCCTGCCACGCCGGTAATTTCCAAATCCGCCGGGCCCTCCATCTGGCATTCGAGTCGCTTCGCGAGCGCGCCGAGTTTCATGGTTTTCTCCCTGTGCCGGGTTCTTGTGTCGAACCTTTGACACCGGACATGATGATCCGAGCCGGCGAAGCTCGTGTGCCGTCTCCGGGACCCACCGCTTCCGTCCAATGCACGGCAAGCCTATCAGTCAATGAGCTCGCGTGGCAATGCTTAGCCACAGGATGGTGCGGGCAGCGTCGACAGCAACAGTGACCAGGAGTGCGAAAAGGATTCGAGAACACTCTTGGCTCAGGTCCAACTGAGGATGACCTTGGCGGCATCGCCCGTGGCCATGACTTCGAAGCCTTTGAGGAAGTCTTCGTAGTGAAAGCGATGCGTGATGACCGGACGGATGTCCAGCCCGGATTGCAGCATGACCGTCATCATGTACCAGGTCTCGTACATCTCGCGGCCGTAGATTCCCTTGATCGTAAGCATGTTGAAGATTACCTTATTCCAGTCCACGCCCATTTCACCTTTGGGAATGCCCAGCAAGGCGATCTTTGCTCCGTGGCTCATGTTGGCGAGCATGACGCGGAAGGCATCCTCATTGCCGGACATCTCGAGTCCCACGTCGAAACCTTCGAGCATGCCGAGCTTCTTTTGCACGTCGGGCAGACTGCCGGTGCGTATGTCTATGGCGACAGTCACACCCATCTCCTTTGCCAGTTCCAGCCGGAATGGGTTGACGTCGGTGATCACCACGAAGCGCGCACCCGCGTGCCGGGCGACGGCCGCCGCCATAAGGCCAATAGGGCCGGCTCCGGTGATGAGCACGTCCTCTCCCAGGACCGGGAAGGACAGCGCGGTGTGGACGGCGTTCCCGAAGGGGTCGAAGATGGCCGCAACGTCCTGGTCAATGGACGGATGATGGCGCCAGATGTTGGTCATCGGCAGCGCGATGTACTCCGCAAACGCGCCCGCCCGGTTGACGCCTACGCCCTGGGTATGAGCGCAGAGATGGCGGCGGCCGGCCAGGCAATTCCGGCAGCGCCCGCAAACCACATGCCCTTCGCCGCTCACCGTGTCACCGGGATAGAAATCCACGACGTTTGAGCCTACCTCCACGATTTCGCCGACGAACTCGTGCCCGATCACCAGCGGCACGGGAATGGTTTTTTGTGCCCAGTCGTCCCATTGGTAGATGTGCAGGTCCGTTCCGCAGATACCGGTGCGGTGCACACGGATCAGCACGTCGTTGATGCCAATCTTCGGGACCTCGACATCCACGAGCCAAAGTCCGGGTTCTCTCTTGGTCTTTGCCAGAGCCTTCATTCTTCTTGAACCTCCTCCAGCATCTCCAGAAGCTCGATGAAATACTCGCTTCAGTTAAGCAATTTAGGCCGAGCGGGATTCTTATGTCGCCACTACCGCGGCTCACACACTACTCTGCCGGGCGCGATCCCACGGCTTATGAAGCTGTGGAAAAACGAACAATCTCACGCAAAGACGCCAAGGCGCAAAGACTCGCGAAGAGCAACAGTTTTGTTTTCTTTGTGCCTTCTACGACTTTGCGCCTTTGCGTGAAATGCTTTTGCCCATCCAGGGATCATTTCACAGCTTCTGACGCCGTGGGCCATATTATTGCGTCGCTAACGCGGCTTCGGACGAGGCCGAAGCCCTTAACTTAACGCTTAGGGGGGCGTTCCCCCCGGCTTCTCACTCGTCCCCTTGCAGGGCACGAAAAACCTGTCCTTCGGTTTTACCCGGCGGCGCCGCGCGCAGAGTGGCGGCCCAGCCTATTCTCGGCCAGGGGCAGGCGCCTCACTCAGCCGCGCGGCCTCCGCTTGCCTTCCGCTTGTAGCCGTATTCCTTTTTCAGCTTGTAGGTGATGCTGTCCACCAAGGCCTGCCAACTGGCCTCAATGAGGTTCTCGGAAACGCCTACTGTCCCCCAGGTGTCATGGCCGTCGCTGGATTCGATCAGTACCCGCACCTTGGCGTCGGTGGCTCCTTTGGGATTCAGCACGCGGACTTTATAGTCGGTCAAGCGAATGTCCCGGATGCACGGGAAGAAGGTGATCAATGATTTCCGCAAGGCCCTGTCCAAGGCGCTCACTGGGCCTACCCCTTCGGCGGCCGTGTGTTCTTCCTGGCCGTCCACGCGCAACTTGATGACGGCCTCCGAGTCGGGTTCGTTGACACCTTTCTTCTCGGTGATGAGACGAAAGCCGTCCAACTCGAAAAACTCTCTGGAACGATGCAGCAGCTTGTCGAAGAGGATTTCAAAAGACGCTTCCGCTCCCTCAAACTGGTAACCGTCGTGTTCCATCTGCTTGAGCTTTTCCACCACGACCTTGGCGTCGGGAGACGACTTATCGATTTTCAGCCCAAGCTCCGCAGCCTTGTAAAGGACGTTACTCTTTCCGGAGAGTTCTGAGATCAGGACCCGGCGCTCGTTCCCAACCACCGCGGGATCCACATGCTCGTATGCCGAGGCCTCTTTCATCACGGCGCTCACGTGAATACCGCCTTTGTGAGCAAACGCGCTCTTACCGACGTAGGGCAGATCCTGGCGAGGGAGCAGGTTAGCCAGCTCACTCACATAATGGGACACTTCCGTAAGGTGGGTGAGGTTTTCCTTGCCGATCGAGCGCAATCCCAGTTTCAACTCGAGAGTGGGGATGATGGAGCAAAGATTGGCGTTCCCGCACCGTTCTCCATAGCCGTTGATCGTCCCTTGCACCTGCACTGCCCCTTCCTGCACGGCGACAATGGAGTTGGCCACCGCCATTTCACAATCATTGTGAGTGTGAATCCCCAGGGGTGTTTTGACATGTTGGGAAGCGATCTGGAAACGCTCACGAATGTCGGTAGTCAACGTGCCACCGTTGGTATCGCACAACACGAGGGTGTCGGCTCCCGCTTCAGCCGCGGCCTGGAGCGTGGCCAGCGCATAAGCCGAATCGGCTTTGTATCCATCGAAGAAGTGCTCGGCGTCGTAGATGACTTCCTTCCCCTTGGATTTTAAGAAGGCCACGGATTCGCGGATTAGGTCGAGGTTCTCCTTAAGCGAAATCCCCAGGGCCACCCTCACATGCAGATCCCAGGTCTTCCCGAAAATGGTCACCACCGGGGTGTTGGCTTCAACGAGCGCTTCGAGATTCCGGTCGTGGGCCGCCGTGTGGCGCGGGTGGCGGGTGCTGCCAAACGCCGCGAGCTTGGCATGCTTCAGCTTGAGTTCCTGAGCGCGGTGGAAGAACGCGACGTCTTTCGCGTTCGAGCCCGGCCACCCACCCTCGATGTAGTCCAATCCCAGATCGTCGAGTTTCCTAACGATGTGGAGCTTGTCTTCCAGAGAAAACGAGATGGCTTCGCCTTGCGAGCCGTCGCGCAGGGTCGTGTCGTAGATCTGTATCTTTTTCATGGTTTTGCCTGAACCCAGAAAATCAGGACAGATTGAGAATGACCAATCCGGCGAAAGAAGTCAATCTTCATCCCGGTACTCCCAGGGTTCCGTCAAAGTCGCGGGTGTCGCGAACCTCTAGACCCATGTATGCTTCACTAGCGAAGAGACCCCTCACCCGTCCCGACATGCGGGACACCCTCTCCCCAAGGGAGAGGGGGCCCGGCGGAGTAGGGCAGGTGAGGGGTCTTTTTCAACCCCACCGGGTAGTGTCCCAATATTGTCAACTCCCTCAAGCGCAGCCTTTCAAATTAGGACACTACGGCGCTTTGGGTAGTGAGTCACTTTGGTTTTTTGTAGCGCCGGTCTATGACCGGCGGGTTCGAA
>PMYF01000404.1 GCA_003171295.1 Acidobacteriota bacterium
GGCGACCTTATGCCATCATACATTGGTCTTAATGTATGCGCTCCGGCGACATAAAACGCAATATCGGCGCCACCGGGCGTCTTTCTCCTTTCTTTTCAATAGCATTACGGCTTCTGCCCGATTATCGCGTAACCCGTTTATTTTCATCAACATCTCCGGAGCAATCGATTTTCATTTTCTCTGTTCCTTTGTTTTCATACATATCCCCGGAGCAACCTTCATTTCTAACATCTTTTTGGCTCGGAACCCCGTTCCTGATTTTGATCAGCGAGGCGCCACAATTGGCGCAGGTTGGAGTCTTCCATCGTTTGCATGAGCATGGCGCCTTCGTAGTTCGGAGTGGCGCGGTCCCGTTGTATCGGTCCGCGGCCTTTCACGCTGGCTAGCGGGGAGCCGCCTATGCGGGAAATGTACATACGATTATTACCATTGTCAAGAATAAATCGAGGGTAAATACTACAGCCCCCCCATTAAGACAGGACGTCATGACAGAACATCATGACAAATATCAAGAGCCGAAGAAGCAATCTAGGGAAGCGACCAAAATAGATTTCAATTTACTTCCCACTTCACTTCTTTGCTATCTTATTCTGGATCGCAGGCTCAATCGGTACTACTTTATCGTTGTCGTCACTCTCATCGAAATAGGCCGCAGCTTGCCACATTATGAACCTACGATTCTGAGATAGCCCCGGAGGAAACGCCAGTGGCGATTCCAACCCGCGGGGATCACCTCAAAACCGGCCATAGGGGGTCGGGTCAATGCCGGCCAACGGCGGCCGCGTCGCTCAGCAGTTTGCCCCACTCTTCCACAGGGCGGTTCGAGGCCACCACCGTGCTGGCCCGCTCGTAGCGTCGCATCATGATTTCCAGGAGTTCTTCGGCCGCGGTCAGAGGCAGCCTGCGCATGCCGGAGTCATCGATGATGAGCAGCGGCACGGTGAGCAAGGACTCCAGGAAGTCTTTGCGCTTGCCGTTGAGGGCCGTTTCGACGGTGAGGATTCCAATTACGGTCTCGTGGACATCCAGGATCGCCCCTATCAGGAATTTGTCGAGGCCGTGAGAAAGGCGAATGCGGCAGCCTGGGAAGCTCACCAAAAAGCTATAAGCTAGTAAGGCTGCGGTCGGGGTTGAAGGGAAGCGTGCCGAGTGGCATAATGAGTGTGGAATGGGCGTTCCAATAGTCGCAAGCAATCAATCCGGATTTGAAGGCTTGGTTTTCACCAAGCTTGACCAGGCGGTGAACTGGGCGCGCAAATCTTCACTTTGGCCCATGAGCTTCGGCTTGGCTTGCTGCGCCATCGAGATGATGTCCGCTGGCGCCTCGCGTTTCGACTTGGCTCGTTTTGGCGCGGAGGTTTTCCGAGGCTCGCCACGCCAATCCGATTTGATGATTGTGGCCGGCCGGGTCGCGCAGAAAATGGTTCCGGTGATTCAGAAGCTCTATGCCCAGATGCCGGAACCCAAGTGGGTTATTTCCATGGGCGCCTGCGCGACATCGGGTGGGGTCTTCAACAACTACGCGATTGTGCAGGGGATTAACCAGTTTGTTCCCGTCGATGTTTATGTGCCGGGGTGCCCGCCTCGGCCCGAGCAACTCATCCAGGCGATCCTGCTGCTGCAAAAGAAAATTGAAAAGCAGAAGGGTTCTTTCAAGGCAGCGGTTCTGCACAGCGAGTAATCCCCCCCCATCGTTCTTACTCCCTACCGGGCTCAACAGGCTGCGGGGAAAGCGCCAAAACTGTCATCCTAAGGAGCCGCAGGCGACGAAGGATCTCCGCATTNNTCGCTGCGCTCAGAATGACAGCGTCTACGAGTTTTTCCGTAGCCTGTAGAGCGAGAAGCCTGTGCTTTTCACTCTGCGGTGGTTCTCATGGAGCAGTAGATCTCGTTTGGAGCCTCTGGCCCGGCGAGGGCGGGCGGTCAGCCTCGGCGGAGGTAGGCGGAGATCAGGATCACGACCACTCCCATGCTGAGAGCCACGATGAGCCAGGTTTGGCGCCGGGCTCGCAGCCGGTCGAAGACTCTCCAAGGGATGGTGAGACCCAGGACAATGCTGAAGAGCACAAGCGAAAGAATGATTTTGAAGGTGAGAAACGACCACGACCTGCCCCACGCCAATTCCCAATAATACTGCCGGACGTTGTAAATGCCCGAAGCCAGCAGCAGGGCAATGGCGCTCCAGCTTGCCCAGCGAAATCTATTCGCCACAGCCTGGAAGAGGGTTGAGCGTTGCTCGGGGTTGAGGACGCGTAACGAGGGCATCAAGATCAGGAGCAGGAAAGCCAATCCACCAATGCCCGTCACTGCGGCCATCAAGTGGATCCACTGCATGAGGGTCGTCATAGGGTCCGCCTTAGAGCTGGCTGGATTTTATGCATCGTGCGCCGGGGTGAACAAGTATGAAGTTGTGTAAGACAACGCAGCGTAAACCTCACGAGGGCGTAGATGTCAAAGTGAATACTCTGCCGCCCCCCAGCCGGTAGTTCGCGGGAGGGGGGGTGATGCCACATCGCAAATCAAGGGAACGAGGCACGAATCTGGTCGATTTTCTCCGCCAGGTTGAAGTCCTTCTCCGTCACGCCTCCTTCACTATGAGTCGAAAGGGTGATACTCACCACATTGTAATTGATCCCGATGTCGGGGTGATGCCCGGCGTTTTCTGCGGCCTCGGCGATTTTGTTGACGAACTGGATGCCCGACAGGAATGACTTAAAGGTGTACTTCTTGTGAAGGGAGTTGCCCTGCTGGGACCACCCAGCGATTTTCTCGATCCGTTCGTGAACAGCCTCTTTGCTTAGTAGCGCCATGGTTGCTCCTTTGCCGGCGACAAGTTGAACCAGCAGGAAAGCCGGATTATTCGTACCGGACCTCGGAAGGCAGGCGAACGCCCGCCGACTGCGAGGCCTGTATCTTGAGAGGGTCGCCCCACCCCGAACCAGATCTAGTATAGAAATGCGCCTTTGCTAAGTCAAATCAGGATGCCAACTTTCTGCCGGTGCGGCTGCGAATCTCTCCGCGACGAGTCTTGAGAGAACCCAGACGGCGCGCCGGTGGACCCCGGCCGATTTGATTCTGCTTGGTGCGCGGCCCGCCCTCGTTGATAATGGTGGCGCATATGAATTTTGAATTCTTCGTGGCACTTCGCTACCTCAGAGCCAAGCGGCGCCAGGCGGCCATCTCGATTATCACGGTGATTTCGGTGATTGGCGTGATGGCAGGCGTCTGCGCGCTGGTGATTGCCCTGGCGATCAA
>PMYF01000849.1 GCA_003171295.1 Acidobacteriota bacterium
TTCCTTCATTTTTAACATCTCTACGAGTCAGCGCCCCGTTCCTGACTTTGATCAGCATGAGCCGCGACGATTGGCACAAGCGGGAATCTTTCATTTTTTGCGGGAATGTCGCGTTTTCATTGTTGGGAGCCATCAGGATGGTGCGATTCTCAGGTAATCAATTGATTGGGACGCGCCTCAGGCCGAGCCCCGATTACGTGTTCTTTCCAAATTGACCATCGGGGCCGAGCCCCGTTCGGCCGCAGGGTTTATGCTAGCACCGCGCCGGCTGAATTGTCAATAGAGTTATTATCTGTATTGCCCACCGGTAGGCTAAATCGTAAGGGAAATGTGCCTAATTGTCCGGTTTCCCGGTGTGCTGAGCGGGGCCACGGCACGGTCTTTGTGCCGTGGGCATTGGGGTCAGACGCGGTACGATTCCGGTAAATAAACATAATCGATTTGCATGTGGCAGCGTTCGACTTGTTCTTTGTCCAGCGCAAAGTTATTGTAGCTTGACCACGGCCATTCTTCCGCTCGCTTCACCAACCCTTTTCGCGCCGGATTCAAATGCATGTAATCCAGCCTCGCGCCGAACTCTCTGGGGTGGCGGACGAAGCGATCCCAGAACTGGTGTTGCCGCACTGGCCCTGACGCCTGTCATCTGCGATTGAGCGAACGCGCCGAAAGCCATTTCACATCTTGCACCACGCGGGAAATGGTGAGCGGAAAGGTTGGCCCGATAAGCGCGTGCCCATGGTCCGGCATCAGCACGTACCCTAAGAATAGAAAGCTTAATTTCCGGCGTGACTCGTTGATCGCTGCCGCCACGAGCTCGAATTCCGACGCCGCAAGGGGAGCAAGCGCGCGGCGTAGATTGACCGTGACAAAGAAGATGCGGTCCGAGAGACGCAGGCGATGCCCATGTGACACACGCTCATTTTAGGGCTATTTTCCGTTCCAAACGATTATTGAGAATTGCGTCGTCAAGGAATGGACAGAGGGAAATCTGCGACGCCGCCGGATCGAGACGCCCTACGGGACCTTGCAGGAGACCTGGACCTGGCTGCCGGAATCCTTTGCCGAAGCCCCCACCGAGCATCTGATCAAATCGACCAAGGATCTGCCGGCTTATCGGTTTATTCATGAAAACACGCGCTACGCACCGGACTACGCTTTCGCAGAGAAACGCCGCGCGGCAGTCGACCAGAGCGTGAGCACAGATAATGCGCCCGAGCGTGGATCTGCATTTCGTTGCATGAGATCCCAGGAGCAGGGCCAGCCGATGAGTTCGACAGTACTATCAGGGTAGTGGGATAACCCGCAGAATGGGAACAGAAGAACACGTGAGAATCAGCCCACTCGCAAGCAGGCGTTTTCTCGGAGGAGGCAAGGCGTCCCTGATATCTTTACTGGACATGGCGAGTAATTTCTTCCCGCCCTTCTGTAAGATCTACCTACACGATCGCTTCGCCGGGCTGGAGGTGCTGGCTACTCTGGTGAATTCCCATGGTTGATTTGGCCGCGTGGATTGGTAGCCCAGTTGCCATGGAAAAAGTGAGGAGCTCTTTGCAGCTCGGACTCCGCGTTGGAAGTTGACCAGCCCGGCATCCTCGCGCTTCTATCCTCGGTGTATTCCCCACTGCTTGACCATCCGAGGCGTTTGGCACGCAAGCCGCAATTCAGTACACTCTGCGGTAACGAGCCCCTCCAAACCCCGCGACTGGGCGGCGCAATACTAGTCAGGCGGGTAACCCAAAACATAAAAGCGCTCTTCAGCAGATGAGCGGGGAGGCCGCTCGGGGCCAGCATTCATAAGCCTTTTGGCACGCCCGTGGAAGTCAGACCTGAGCATATCTTTCAATCGGCAAGCCACGCAATAATCCACATAACGCACTCATAAATCTGCGTGGCCCACACGGCGTTGCCCTGAACCCGGCATCCAGCTTCATGCCTGATGTCTGTCTATTGAGATTTCAAGTACGTTCGTACCGCACGTCCGTACTCTGGCGAGTAGCTGGAGACTCCTCATATATAAATGCTGGCGTGAAGTGGGACGACTGATATCCCGCCAAAGAGACGAACCTAAATCTGGAGGTGGCAGTTATGCAGTCACGCATATTCAGGCATCATAAGGCGACACAGACAAATCATCCGATGTTGGATAGTTTTCAATGGGGCATTAACTCTGTTCGTATTTGTCCGAATAAGGAAATCCTTCTTAAGAGCCGCTGGGTCGGCTCTGGCAGCGTGCGCCGCACCCAGTTTTCTTTAATGGCCTTGATTTTCATCATCGTTTCCTGCGTGGCCCAAAACGCCGCTGCGGTCACGTCGCTCAGTTTGAGCCCCGGCTCACTCAGCTTCGGGGAAGTGACCGTCGGCAACCGCAGCACGAAGACTGTGATTATTAGGAACAACGGAACCAGCAGTGTGACGATTTCGCGGGCGACGGTGACCGGAGCAGGATTCACATTCACCGGGTCCTCATTACCATTCACTCTGAATCCTGGTATGAGCACCAGCATCAACACCAATTTTGCTCCCACTGGCGCCGGCACCCTCACGGGGAGCATCTCCGTAACCAGCAATGCCAGTAATTCTCCCACCAAGATTTCGCTCTCCGGAACCGGCGTCACTTACCTCCTCAGCGCCAGCCCCCTCAGCCTCAGCTTCGGGAACGTCAGTGTGGGGAGCAGCGGCACGCTGAAAGTGACTCTTACAAATACCGGAACGGGCAATGTAACGGTGTCGCGGGTGACGGTGGCCGGAACGGGCTTCGGCACCAGCGGCATTTCCTTACCGCTCACTTTGCAGCCTGGTAAGGCTGGCACCTTTAACGCCACCTTGACCGCCGCCTCCGCCGGCACGTTCAACGGGAGCATCTCGGTAGCAAGCAATGCCACGAATTCTCCCGCCAGGATATCGCTAGCGGGAACGGCAAGCAACGTAACCCACCTCCTTACCGCCAATCCTGTTAACCTCAACTTCGGGAGCATTGTCGTGGGGAGCAGCAAGGCACTGAATGTGACTCTCACGAATACCGGAACCAGCAGTGTGACGGTTTCGCAGGCGACCTTGATCGGGGCGGGCTTCAGCCTTGGCGGGCTTTCCTTGCCTCTCACCTTGACGTCTGGCAAGAGTGCCGTCTTCAATGTTACCCTTGCTCCCACCAAATTCGGCACCTTCACCGGGAGCATCTCGGTAGCGAGCAATGCCACCAACTCTCCCACTATCCTAACGCTGTCGGGAACCGGGAGTAGCACCACTTGCCTCCTCTCGGCCAGTCCCCTTAGCCACAGCTTCGGGAACGTCACCTTGGGGACCAGCAGCGCTCTGATCGTTACTCTCACGAACACGGGAACCAGCAGTGTAACGGTATCGCTGGTCACCGTGACCGGAGCGGGCTTCAACCTCAGCGGGCTCTCCTTGCCTATCACTTTGATTACCGGCAAGAGTGCCCTTTTCAACGCCACTTTCAGTCCCACCTCCACAGGCGCCTTCACCGGAAGCATCTCGGTAGCGAGCAATGCCACCAACTCTCCCAGCACCATCAGCTTGTCCGGGACCGGAACCACCAGCACGCAGGAGACCTCCGCGTGCGCGGGCACTGCCGTAACCCAAGCCCCGGTGGATGTCACTGCAGAACTCAGTGAAGTCGGGGCGGGCGTTACCGTGACCCAGTTGACGAATGACCAGCAGAACTGGAGCACCTACGCCGATGTCCCGGCATACAGTTCGCTCGCCAAAGTCATGACCTTCAACACTTATGCCTTTGGCCCTCCCAACACGGTGACGACGGCCAATCTGGATGGCAGCAACGCCCAGACCATCTCCGGCAGCCAGCAGGGCAAGTGCACCTACGTAAGCATCGATGGGAAATTTGTCTATTACCAGGGCCAGAATCCTGACCAGTCGGGTGACCTCTACGCTGTTCCGATCTCACAGGCAGGCTCCTGCCAGCAGAACCGGCTGACCAATCTGAACTGGCAACCGACCTCGGGCTCGCCCCAGGGTTCCCTGGTTATTTCGACCTCCAGCCTCGACCCGACCACAGGTAAGAACGTCATCGCCTACGCGGGCGACCCTCTGCTGCGTCGCGTGCTCGATGATGCCACGGCTCTACCTACCGTGACGCTGGGAGATCCCGAAAATGCCAACGTGTTCCACCGTATGCGCCTGAACCCGAAGTTTCCCAGCATTCTGTGGTACAAGCGGGATCAGCCTTCTCCGGACCCGGGCGGAGTCGCCGAACCGGAAATCTGGGTCGTCAATCTCAATTCGCCCAACACGGTCTACAGCGTGACCGGGAGCACCGCGGCTGACCATGCCACCTGGTCCCCAGACGGCACCCAACTCGGCTACCATCTTGGCGGGCTCTGGTACCTCGCGAACGTGCTGAAGTCCGATGGCACCTTCAACGTGGCTAGTAGTGGCACGTTCACGAGTACGAAAATCGGCCCCCCCCGCGGATTCATAGCAGACGCGAACTACTGCACCTGGGCGCCGGACGGATCGGTGTATGTTTGCACGGGTGGGGCATCTCCGGGGAGTGCCGTGTTCCTGATGTCGTTGGATGGGACCCAAACCAAGTACCTCTCCGCCTCCGATTCAACCGGAACCGTTGACGCCGGTCTCCCCAAGGCTCGTTTCCTTGACATGCAACACATCATGTTCGCGAGCGACCGCACGGGGACTCCCCAAGTCTACGTGATCACGGGGTTCACGACGACCTTCCCTTAGACCGCCCACGCCCTGTGCACTTCTGCAAGAAAAGAACCCTCCCTCACACTCTCCTCTCGGTCGGCGCGACGACCGAGAGGAGACGTGCCTAGGCCGAACGGTTAGGCAGATCGCTTACGACGAATTCCGGGCGGGCTTGGCCCTGGATGGCATTCCGAGGAGGATCCCCGGGCAGCCCGGCATTCCACGCGGGCGTGATCGCGCGCCTGGCTCACGGCTTGGACACCGGAGGTCTTCCGGATGGAAGCCGCAAACCCTCGCCCCTGGGGCTCTTCGCCCCTGCCCGACCCGCCCTCCCACCGTGGGAACCTAGCCACATATTGTAGCCTACCACTGATCCGGCCGCCATCGGAGGTTGCCGGCGGCCCTTGCCCCCCCCTCGCCGCGTACACCTCCGCTCCAACGCGAGGTTAAGCCTTGGGCCCGCGTCTCAACCGGCAGCCCGCGCCGCGGAAGATGATATGCACGCATGAATCCGCGTGACTCCGGCCGCGCCGCTGTAATCCCAGCATCCAGCCTTGGCGCCGTGGGTATTCGCGTCTGAGAAAAGTGGGCAATACCTCCCATCCTCGAGTCCTCCCACAAGAAATCTCAAGATGACAAGCCCTTCCACCGATAGGAATGAATGGGAGGAGGAGGTTGGTCTCCCGTCCCGGGAGAAACCACCAGATCCGACGAGAAGACCGAAGGCCAGCGCACGAGCCTCCTGCATCCCGAGATCGATCCTAAACCCGAGGAGGAGAACGTTGCGTTCCATTAACCATACTGATCGTTGTCGCGAGAGCCTGAGCGCCCGACGCCGCGCTAAGCTCCCCTGTATTCTCGTCATTCTTACCACGGTCTTCTGTTTCGCGGGAAATGCCGCCGGGTCCACATTGCTCAGTGCCAGTACCACCACAATCAACTTCGGAAATGTGGCCGTCGGAGAGCTAAGTACTCAGACCATCACTCTTAACAACACCGGGACTACTAGCACAACAATCTCGCAAGTGAAGGAATCCGGAGCCAGCTTCAGCCTCAGCGGGCTTTCCTTGCCTCTCACTTTGGCTGCAGGCAACAGCACCACTCTTGCCGTTAGCTTCAAACCCACCGCTGCCGGCACCGCATCCGGGAGGATCCAGATAGTAAGTGATGCCACGAATTCTCCCGCCCAAATATCGCTGTCGGGGACGGGAGTCACCCGCCTCCTCTCTGTCAGTCCCCTCAACCTCAGCTTCGGAAACGTTAATGTGGGGAGCAGCAGCACGATGCTGGTGACACTTACAAATGCTGGAACCGGCAGTGTAACCGTGTCGCAGGCGACCTTGACCGGGGCGGGCTTCAGCACCAGCGGTCTTTCCTTGGCTCTGATTCTGGCACCTGGCACGAATGCCGTCTTCAACGTGGTCTTTGCTCCCTCCACCACGGGAACTTTCAATGGGAGTGTGGCCTTATCCACTAACAGCAGTAACTCTCCTGGCGCGATATCGTTGTCGGGAACCGGCATCACCACCCTCCTCTCCGCCGGCCCTCTCAACCTCGGCTTCGGAAACGTCAATGTGGGAAGCAACGGCACTCTGCTGGTGACGCTTTCGAATACCGGAACCAGCAGTGTAACGGTATCGCAGGCGGCGGTGACCGGAACGGGCTTTAGCACCAGCGGGCTTTCCTTGCCGCTCACTTTGACATCTGGCACCATTGCCACCTTCAACGTGGTCTTTGCTCCTACCACTACGGGCACCTTCACCGGGAGCATCTCGGTAGCGAGCAATGCCACCAACTCTCCCACCATCCTAACGCTGTCGGGAACCGGGTGTACCCCCACTCTCCTCCTTTCGGCCAGCCCTCGTAGCTATAGTTTCGGGAATGTCACCGTGGGGAGCAGCGGCACTCAGATCGCTACTCTCACCAACACGGGAACCGGCAGTGTAACGCTATCGCAGGTGAGGGCGGCCGGAACGGGCTTCAGTACCAACGGGCTTTCCCTCCCTCTCACTCTGACGTCTGGCGCGAATGCCGTCTTCAACGTGGTCTTTACTCCCGCCACCGCGGGGACTTTCAGCGGGAGCGTCGCGGTGGGGAGCAATGCCACCAACTCTCCCACTATGCTGACGCTGTCGGGAACTGGGACTAGCACCGCGCGCTTCCTCTCGGCCAATCCCCTGAGCACCAGTTTCGGGAGCGTCAATGTGGGAAGCAGCAGCATTCTGCCGGTGACGCTTACGAATACCGGAACCAGCAGTGTCACAGTATCCCAAATGACGGTGGCCGGGGCGGGCTTCAGTACCAGCGGGCTTTCCTTGCCTCTCACTTTGACCTCTGGCGCGAATGCCGCCTTCAACGTGGTCTTTAACCCCACGACCACAGGCGCTTTCAGCGGGAGCATCTCGGTAACGAGCAATGCCACCAACTCTCCCAACACCATCAGCTTGTCCGGGACCGGAATCAACAGCCCAGGGCAGGCCTCTGCGTGTGCGGGGACTGCCATAGCCCAAGCCCCGATAGATGTAACGGCAGAACTCAGCCAAGTCGGGGCGGGCGTTACCGTGACGCAGATGACGAATGAACAGGAGAACTGGAACACCTACGCCGATGTCCCGGCCTACAGTGCGGTCGCCAAGATCATGACGTACAACTCTTATCCCTTTGGCCCTCCCGACTCGGTGACGACCGCCAATCTGGATGGCACCAACCCCCAGACCATCTCCGGCAGCCAGCAGGGCGATGAAAACTACGTGACGGTCGATGGGAAGTTCGTTTATTACCAGGGACAGAATCCTAACCAGTCGGCGGACATCTACGCCGTTCCGATCTCGCAGACTGGCTCCTGCCAGCAAATCCGGTTGACCAATCTGAACTGGTCACCGCCCTCGGGCTCCCCCCAGGGTTCCCTGGTTATTTCGACCTCCAGCATCGACCCCACGACCGGCAAGAACGTCATCGCCTACGCGGGCGACCCTCTGCTCCATCGCACGCTCGATGATGGCACGGCTCTGCCAACCGTAACGCTGGGAGACCCTGAAAATGGCAACGTGTTCCACCGCATGCGCCTGAACCCCAAGTTTTCTAACATTATCTGGTACAAGCGGGATCAGCCTTCTCCCGACCCGGGAGGAGTCGCCGAGCCGGAAATCTGGTTGGTCGACCTCAATTCACCCAACACGGTATACAGCGTGGCGGGGACGACCCCGGTTGACCATGCCAGCTGGTCCCCGGACGGCACTCAGATCGGCTACCATATCAACGGGTTCTGGTACTTGGCCAACGTGGTGAACTCTGATGGCACCTTCAACTTATCCTCATATAGTGGTACTGGGTTCACAAGTACGAAGATCGGTCCACCCCAAGGATTCGTAGCGGATGCTTGCTATTGCACCTGGGCGCCGGACGGATCAGTCTATGCTTGCACCGGAGGATCGGTGCCGGGCAGCCCGATTTACCTGATGTCGTTGGATGGGACCAAAACCAAATACCTCGCAGCCACCGACACCACCGGAAAGGTTGACGCCGGTATCCCCAAAGCTCAATTCCTGGACATGCAGCACATCATGTTCTCGAGCGACCGGTCTGCGACTCCCCAAATCTACATAATCACCGGGTTCACAACAACCTTCCCTTAGCGCGCGCACGCCCTGTGCGTTCCTGAGGAAAGAAGAGAACTTCTCAGCCTCTCCTCTCGGCCGGCACGACGACCGGGGGGAGAGGTAATTTGGATCTGCGGGCTCCCTGCCAGTGCGGCGACGGAGTCCCGGGAGTTCCACCAACTCCTGGACGACTTGCTGGCGTTCAACCTCCGCTGGATCGACAAGTGGACCGCTCTTGAATATGACGAATTCCATTTCGCTGACGACTGGGGCAGCCAGAACGGATTAATCATCAAGCCTGAAACCTGGCGGCGAATCTTCAAGCCGCGTTATGCGGAAATGTTCCGGCGAGCCCGTGCGCGAGGCATGGACGTCTGGTATCACACCGACGGCCAGATCCGCGACATCTTCGGAGACTTGATCGAGATCGGAGTTCAGGTCATCAATTGCCAGGTGCCCGTAGTCGGCCACGATTGGCTGGCGCGGAATGGGCGCGGACGCGTGGCCTTCCGGACCGACATTGACCGGCAACACGTCATGCCTTTCGGTTCAACCACGGAGGTCAAGGAGGAAGTTCACCGGACGTTCGAGGCTTGCGGCTCCTCGAAGGGTGGGATCGTGGCTCGCGGAGAAGTGGGTCCGGACGTGCCGCTTGAGAACATCCGTGCGATGTACGAGGCTTTCCTCGAATACGGCACCTATGCGGCGTGANNAGGATTGCGCCCTTAGCGAGCTTGATATCCTGCACTTCTCCAAAGTCAGGCGGCAGGGACGAGAGGAAGGCCACATAGTCCGCCGTCCGGCGCCCTCCCGCGGCCACCGTGGAAAACGTGGGTGTCCCAAAGCGTGGCGCCACGGCAAATGCCTCTCGTCGCGTCATAGGCAGAGGGGTCGAGCCAAACTCCAAGCCCCGCGCCTGAGTCTTCGCTCGCCAGGGATTATGTTCGCGCGAGCCGTTCTCCTCCCAAATGGCCACCCAGGGAAAGTCCTGGCGCCGAAAACAGTACCCCACCAGCAAGTGATGTTCCTCATTCACCGCCGCTATGAACTCTAGGTTGCGCCGCGGGTCCAGCAATACCCCAACCAGGAAACCCAAGCCATGGCGCGTGAAGGGTTGCCGCAAATCCACTTNNCAACTCCCGGCCTCCGTACCCCTCCGGATGCGTCACTCCCTTCGTCGCCGGAATCGTCACCCGGCTCGCTTCTGGGACCAGAAACGGTGGGCCCAAAGTCACGTGCTGCGTCCAATGAAAGAAGTGGTCTTGCTTCTGCTCGTTTATCACCGTCTCCCGAATATAGGCCACCGACTCACCCCGCCGCAGCCGGATTTCGCGCCGGAACCGCAGGCGCGCAACTGGCAAGCGCACGCCGAGCGTCAGAGTCGTTTGCCTCGCCGATACCTCTGCGCGCTCCTTTCGCCAGCGCAGGTTGGGCGCTTCCCCATGAATCGGCATTCCCTGCGCCGCTTCGGCCTCGGACGGCGGACCAAAATAATCCAGGCAGAGACTGTGTCCCGCTACTGAGCAAAGCAATTTCCCTTCAGCCTGCGGACCATATTGCGTGGCGTGCTGTTTGTCCCGATATTGATAGGGCTCAATCGACTTCCAGGGTGGCACCCATAGGGGATTCAGGATCGATTGCCCACTTTTGTCCGTAAAGCGAAACTCCGCAAGGTGGCCCCCGCCCGTCAAACTCACCAGTTGCACCAGCCCATTGCTCAAGCAGTATGCCTCACGATCTCGCCACTGCACTCGTGCACAAGCCAAATCTTCATGCCGTTTCATGGCCTCATCTCCCTACAGCAAAAATGCGGGTCCGGCGTTTTGCGCCCGACAACCGCTTCCTCTGCCTGGCTAAGTCAGTGGAAGTGTCTCATTTCCGCGGCTGTGGAACAACTATTACCGTCCATTCTGAGGTCGATTCCTCGCAACCTTTTCCGATTGCCGTGACAAAAGTCCTCGGCAGCCGTTCGTTCTTGCGCTAACTTCAGAAGACGAGGTGCGGCGTATGGGATGAACCAGGCCGCAAGGAGGAACACCATGAGCGTAAGTACGGCTAAAACGATCCGGGAAGTGGTGCTGGAAATCCCGGCTGCGACCCGGGTTTTTGAAGAGCTCGGCATCGATTATTGCTGCGGGGGCGGCAAGTCACTGGAACAAGCCTGCCAGGCTGCGAACGTCCCGATTGATCAAGTGCTGGATTCGCTCGAGTCAGCCGATAAGGTCGCGCGGCTGGCCCCCCAGGACCGCAACTGGCAGACAGAGTCTCTCACCGACCTGATTGCCCATATCCAAAACACCCACCACAAGTACACGCGCAGTGAGATCGCCCGCCTGGGTCCGCTGTTGGATAAGGTCTGCTCCGCACATGCCAAGAATCATGCGGAGCTGCTGCATATTCGCGAGACCTTCGCGGGCGTGGCCCAGGAGTTAACAGCACACATGACGAAGGAGGAAATGGTTCTGTTCCCTTACATGACACGCATGGAGGAATCGATCACCAAAAAGGAACGTGTTCCGCCGCCTCCCTTCGGAACCGTCCGAAACCCGGTGGCGATGATGATGCACGAGCATGACTCCGCCGGAAACGCCTTGCGCGATATGCGTCAGGCTGCCGGTAATTACGCCGTGCCGCCCGATGCCTGCCTTAGCTACCAGACTCTGTATAAGGTCTTGGCGGATTTTGAGGCCGACCTGCACCAGCATATCCACTTGGAGAACAACATTTTGTTTCCTCGTGCGGTCGAGATGGAGCAGGGGCAGTGACGGGAACCGCACAGCCCATGCCCAGCTTGCCAAAACGGGTCGAGGCCAAGACGGGCCGGGCGCTCGCGCCGCTGGAGAAATGTAGCGTCCCGATTTATCGGGGCGGCTTTTCCACCGCGCCGCGGTTTTGACGGCGCGGCTTCCTGTTGCCTGTAACCTGTTTTTGCCGGCGCGGCCCGTGAGAATGCGGATTACCCTGTTTGCGGCGCGGCCAGAACCCGCGCCGCTGGAAAAGCCGCAGGGCCGGACCGCGGGCCCTCCGCTACCCCCCGCCGGCGGCATTGACCGCGCCGCCAGTCCCATCGACGCGATACCGGCTGGCCGACATAACACTCCGCGCGGCAGAATCGCCCCAGGAATTAATCCTTCCCCTTCTCCCCGGCCGGGGAGAGGGGGCCACGCCCTGGCAGTCCAGGGGTGAGGGGCTTTGCTTGTCACTCGCCACTGGTCATTTGGCACTATTTCGGAGGAACGCATGCGCAACCCGTGAGAATGCCGCTTTTTTCGCAAGAAATCCCATTCCAAATGACACCAGAACTCGACCTCGCGACTATCTCATTTCCTTTCAATAATATACTGGCTTCGTTCCGATTATC
>PMYF01000271.1 GCA_003171295.1 Acidobacteriota bacterium
TTGCGGAAGTTGCGGTTGATCTCATACACCCGATCGATCCCGCCCACCACCAGCCGCTTCAAATACAGCTCCGGCGCGATGCGCAAAAACAAATCCATGTCCAGAGCGTTGTGATGCGTCTTGAACGGCCGCGCCGCCGCTCCGCCGGCGATGGGTTGCATCATCGGCGTTTCGACTTCAAGATAGCCGCGGTCATCGAAAAACTTCCTGAGCGCTTTCAGCACCTTCGCCCGCTTCACAAACACTTCGCGGGCGTCGAGGTTGGCAAACAGGTCCACGTAGCGTTGCCGGTAGCGCAACTCCACGTCGGCCAGCCCGTGATACTTCTCCGGCAGCGTGAGCATGGCCTTGGCCAGAAACGTCAGAGTCTCCACGTGCACCGTCAGCTCGCCGGTGCGGGTACGAAACAGATAGCCGGTGACTCCGATGTGGTCGCCCAGGTCGAGCAGCTTGTAGAGCGCGAATCCCTGCTCGCCTACCGCGTCCAGCCGCACGTAGATCTGCAGCCGCGCGCCCTCCTGCTGTAGCGTGGCGAAACCGGCCTTACCCTGCTGGCGGATGGCCATGATGCGCCCCGCCACAGCTACCGTTTCGCGCTTGGCCTCAAGCTCCTCGCCCGTCGCCTGGTCCCACTTCGTGCGCACCCCGGCCAGAGTAATCGCCGATTGGTCCTGCCGCGCCGGGAACCGGTTGGGATACGCCGCCTGCCCCAGCTTCTCGATCTCTTTGAGCTTTTCCTTGCGCAGCTCGAAGAGATTCCGTTCAAACTCCGAGTCGAACACAGATTTTCCTTCCATCTCGAAGAGCGGATGCCTAAAAGGGAAGTATACGTGGTCGAAGGTTGGCGTCGTCCGCCTCGCCTATGGGGCGCTGTATTCTTTTTGAGGAGCCTCCATTGCCCTACCACCGCCCCATTCCCGGCGCGAAACAGACCGGCAAACCCGCCGGCATCATCGGCGCCTGGATTCAGGCCGAAAAACTGATGCAGATCGCGCTCGTGCTGCCCTGCTCGGTGTTCATCGGCTGGCTGGCCGGCGCCTGGCTCGACCATCGCCTGCATCAGTCCTGGATCGCGATTGCCGGGCTTGTCTTTGGCGGCATCTCGGGGATGGTCTATGTCGTCCGCCTGGTCTTCGCAGTGAATAAGGATCCCGCTATGCAAGACGAGGACAGCAATGAATCGGCGGACAACAATAAAGCCGGGAAGGGAAGCGCGGGCTCCGGCTCATGAGTGAAAACACCCATTCTCTGTCGAGCCTGACCGACGAGGGGCTGCAGGCCCTGCTCGTGCGCGCCATGCGCATCACCCTCATCGTAGGCGCGCTCGCCGCGCTCGTGCTCTGGAAGGCCTCCGGCTGGCGCGATGCCGCAATGCTGGCCGCGGGCGCCGCCATCTCCGCCGCCAGCATTTACGAGTGGCGCCGCCTCATCCGCTTCCTCAATTCCAAATTGGACCACCGGCAGGCCCCGCGTGGCGCTGCGGTCTCGGCCGTCCTTTTTGTGCTCCGCCTGGGCGTCTTCGGCGCGGCCATTTATGGTAGCCTGAAATGTTTCCGGGGTTCAGTGGTGGCGCTTCTCTCGGGCCTTGGCCTGGCGGTTTTGGCTATGGTCTGGGAGGCGGTTCGCTTGCTTCGCGATTGAAGCAGCGGGCAATCATTTTGCCTTCATTGCCCCCAAAAGGGAAAACAAGACTTTCATGGTGCACACTTTTGCATTGGCGCGTTTCCTGGACCTTCTACTCAAGGGCACTGAGGTCAAGCTGTATCAATGGATCGGCATTGGCTCCGTGGAAGCTGCTCAAAAGGCAACTTCGGTGAACAGCATTTTGGCGCTGGAGGTGCTAGTAGCCTGCGGCCTCATCCTGTTCTTCCTCATCGTGCGGCTCACCTTGTCGGTGGAGCGTCCCAACCCCGCGCAGCAGCTCGCCGAAATCATCCACGAACGTGTCGGCGACTTGGCCGAGCAGGTCATCGGGCACGGCTACCAGCGCTTCCAGGCCTTTGTCACCTGCCTTGGCCTCTTCATCCTTCTGAATAATCTCATCGGCCTCGTGATCGGTCTGATCCCCGGTGTGGAAACGCCCACCGGCATGCCCGAAGTTCCGCTGGGCCTTGCCGTGCTCACGTTTCTCTACTACAACTATCACGGCGTCCGCGTGCAGGGGTTCATCGGCTACCTGAAGCATTTCGCGGGCCCGCTGTGGTGGCTGGCTCCGCTTCTGTTTCCCATTGAATTGATCTCCCAGCTCGCGCGCATGCTGTCGCTCACGGTTCGTCTTTACGCCAACATGTTTGCCAGCGACATGCTCACGCTGGTCTGGTTTTCGATTATTCCCATCGCTGTGCCATCCGTCTTTCTTGGGCTGCACTTCGTAGTTTCGGTTCTTCAGGCTTTCGTTTTCATGCTGCTGTCCATGATTTATCTTTCGATGGCGGTAGCGCAGGAGCACTAAAAGCAGCCCCTAGCTGCTAGCTTCTAGCCGCTAGCTCGTTTCTGGCGTGCGAACCGTTTCGGCCGGTGCAAAAGAAGCTAGGAGCTAGAAGCTAGAAGCTGAAAACAAGTTTCCGCCGGAGCCGCTTCCGCTCCGGATCAACGGACGGCCGCGAGCGTGAGGGGGCCAGCACGGTGAGCCTCAACCACCCACTGGCGGCCAATCTCAAGGAAGCAGGAGAACTATGCGCAAACTTCAATTCGTGTTCATGACGCTGGCGGTTCTGTGCTTCGCCGTCCCGGTCTTTGCGGATGGCGGCACAGCCGCAATCAGCCTGATTCCGATCGGCGCCGGCCTCGGCATGGGCCTGGCTGCCGGCATGTGCGGAATGGGACAGGGCAAGGCCGTCGGCTCCGCTTGTGAATCGGTAGCTCGTAATCCTGGGGCCCGCCCTGCCATCTTTCTGTTCCTGGTGCTCGGCCTGACCCTCATCGAGTCCCTCACCCTTTTCACCCTGGTCATCGTCTTCGCCAAGATGTAGTGGACGCGCAGCAAAGAATTGGCGGTCCCGCGCTCATGCTCGGAACCGCCATTCTGTCTGACTCAAACCTGTTCTCATGAGCTACGGGTCGGCGCGTAGCATCGCGATCGCCTGCTGGTAGCCAAGGCCTGACGGCACCGGCCTGTACCCCGTCTCGTCCTCCGCGGTATCGAACACCCGCGTCTTCCACACCACGCGCCCGCTCATCGCCATCTGCAAGTGGACCGTCCGCCACTGGCCTCCGCCCACGTCCGCCTGCTCGATCGCGATCCATCCACCCTTGTTCAGCCGCCCCAGAATGCCCCAGCCGAAGTCCACATCCTGCTGCAGGTGACCCTCCAGCCGGACCACGCGCTGGCGAACGGGATCGATCCAGATTTCGCCGGCTATAGCGGTTAGGGCCTCCGTCTCCAGATCCGGAGGGTTAAAGGCCGGATTGGGCCGGAAGGTAAACTTTTCCACCTTTCCCGGGGGACCCTCGCCGGCGCCCGCATCCTGGTACAGGAAGGCGCTCGGCAGCGCGCGTAGCACCTTCAGTGCGCGTCCGGTGTCCTCGTTTTCAGCCTGCTTGCGGCGCCGCTGCTTCCCAGGGTCGCTGAGCAGGGCGGTCAGGCGCGCCTCCTCCTTCTGCTCGTCGGCCGGGCTCAGCGGTTCGCCGTTCAGGCCGATCAGCCGGGCCACGTCCCCGTCCTGGGTCTCGCAGATTTTCTTGGTTGTCGTCAGCCTCGGGCTGGATTTGCGCAACTCGTAGCGCATAGGATGGTTTGCATCCTGGGCCGCGTTGTACTCGTTGGCGAGCGCCCGATCCACGAGCGCCTGGCCTTGCAGGAGCGGAAGACTGTTCGCGGCGCTCGGGGCTGGCTGCCCGGGTGTGGCCGCCGTCAAGGCGAACAGGAGCAGGAAAGAAAAGGGCCGGTGCACATGGCTAGTTTAGCCGGGAGGGCCCAGGGCTTTCTTTCGCCCTGTCTGGCCGCATGCATTCCCCGGCGCCATGGCAGCCGCCAAAGGAACCCCTTTCTGCGTTCGTGAAAGCATCGTGGCCGGGTGATATATTGCGGGCAGGGCCCATAGGGCAATTCGAGAAGGACTGAAATCATGGCAGCAGATAATTCTCCCGCGCGCATCGGCAAGACCATCGTGATTTGCGGTGAAGTGAAGGGGAGCGAGGACTTGATCGTGGATGGGCGGGTCGAAGGGACCGTCAGCCTGTCAGACAACCGGCTGACCGTCGGTCCCAACGCCAACGTTGCCGCCGACCTCAGCGCCAAAGATGTGCTCATTATGGGCCGTGTGCAGGGCAACGTCGTGGCCACCGGCCGCGTGGAATTGCGCGCCGGGTGTAACCTTGAGGGCGATATCCGAGCCCTGCGCCTCGCCGTCGAAGACAATGCCGTCTTCCGCGGCAAGGTGGACCTGACGCAGGCGGTTTCCAGAGTGCCCGATAGCCCACCCGCTCCGCAGACCGGCAGCATCTTCTGAGCGCGGAAGAGAAGAGAAAGACCTTGGCCGGGCAACTCCACGTGGGTCTGTCCGGCTGCGAGAGGGATTCAAGGTGCTGCACCGTTGGTTCGACAAGAAACCGGAGGCCGGGCCAACCGCTTCGGCTTCGGGGCTAGCTGGTCCCCGCGTTCCGCGCCACTCCGGCGCGTGGGCTATGCTGCGCAAGCGCCTTCAGTCCGAGCCCGGACTGCGGATCCTCGACACCGGCTACACCTCGCCGGCCAACATCAACTACCTCACCACCTTGGGCCATAGCGTCTTTCTTGCCGATCTCGTCCACGATGCCTACGCGGAAAACTGGCAAACAGGCGCCGACGAAGACGGCAATCCGGTCTGGAATGTGGAAGGCTACCTCAATCAGACCCTCAACTTCTCCGGGCGCACCTTCGATGTGGTGCTGCTATGGACCGCGCTCGACTATCTGCCGGAGCGTTTGGTGGCTCCCGTGGTTGCGCATCTCTTTGCGGCCATGAATCCTGGCGGGCAGGTGCTGGCTTTCTTTCATACCCGGCTGCAAGGCGAGGAGGCGGCCTACTGCCGCTTTCATGTCACTCCTGGCGACGACGTGGAGATGCAAATAACCCAGCAATTTCCCATCCAGAGAGCCTTCACCAACCGCAGCATTGAGCGTCTCTTTGCCGGCTGGTCGGGCCATCGCCAGTTCCTGGCCAAGGACAGCGTATCGGAGGTCATCGTCACGCGCTGATGTCGAACCAGGACGGTCGCCGTCCAGAGGGACGTTCCGGTCAGGCTTCCTCGGCCCCGGGGCTTTCCCGTGAGACCGGAAACTGGAGACAAAGAGCTGAAAGCGAAGGAGACACCATGAGCAAATCATTGGAAACGCGCATCACCTGGCTTGGTCACGCCACCGTGCTGATTCAAACCGCCCAGGACACCAACATTCTGATCGATCCCTTCGTCGCGCACAACCCCAAGTACCCCCGGAATTTTGTGCTGCCGTCGAAGATCCACTACATTCTTTTAACCCATGGGCACGGAGACCATATCTCCGATGCCGTTCCCATCGCTAAAAAGCATGGATCAACGGTGGTCGCGATCTATGAACTGGCCGACTACATCGCGGGTAAAGGCGTCAGCGAAACAATGGGCATGAATCTCGGCGGCTCCGTTGAGCTCGACGGCGTGACTGCGACAATGGTCGAAGCGAAACACTCCGCCGCCGCCGCCGACGAAAAGGGCACGCACTACGTGGGCGTCGCCACTGGCTTCGTCCTCGCCGTCTCCGGAGGTTCCGTGCTCTACCACGCGGGAGACACCTCCGTCTTTGGCGATATGCAACTGATTCGCGAGCTCTACCAGCCTCGTGTTGTCATGCTGCCCATCGGCGGCTACTACACTATGGGACCGCAGCAAGCCGCGCTTGCCTGCCGCCTTCTCGAGCCTGAGACTGTTCTCCCCATCCACTTCGGAACGTTTCCGCCGCTCAAGGGTACCCCGGCAGAGCTGGCCGCTTTGGTCGCGCCCGGCGTCAAAGTTGTCCACTGGAAGCCCGGAGACGAAATCTCCGTGTAGCGAAAGCGTTCGGCTCAAGCTTGGCGGCCGAACCCACGCAAAATTTGTTTGATCGAACATTCAGCGCCGGCAATGATCACTGACCGCTAACCACAGACCACGGTCCACGGTCCACGGATCACAAACCACGGATCTCTGATCTTTGATTTCTGATCCCTGGCCCTTGATCTCTGATCTCTGACCTCTGATCTCTATCTTTTTACTGGTCGCGCGTCTGCTTGATCGCGCGAGGCGATTGCACGACTTCTCCCGGACCTTGCGAATCCTGCACGCCCAGCCGCATGGGCGTGCGCGATTTGCCGGCGCTGCAATTGCGCAGGTCGCGCAGGATCTCCTGCTTCTCCCGCGCATAGTGGCTGGCCAGACGCGTCAATGCATAGGTGATGATGTCGCTGTGATGCAGATCCCCTGCTAAAGGATCGCGCCGCATATTCAGCCACAGCCGGTGAACAAGCTCCACGTCCTCGGGCCCCAGCGCGGGCGCGTGCGGACCGATATAGAACACCTTGGTATCGCCGGAAGCGCCGATCACGTAGAAATTGAACTGCCTCTTGGGCTCGGGCAGCGCCTCCCAGGCCTGTCCCATGTGGAACGCCTGGTCCTCTGCGGTCATGGAACTCGACTGTCCTGCAACCACCGACTCGACCTCGAGCGAATTTGCCGTCTGCGCCAACGCGGCAAACACGTCGCCCGCCGGCACCACAAGCAGGGAAATCTTCTTTCCAAAGCTCTCGGCCACTGAAACCGCCTTGGTAAAGACCATCTGCTCGTGCTCGCTGAAGCTCTGTTGCTCGGCGCTCAGATACTCCGGGCCGCCTACGCCCATCAGGCGCACGCTCACGACGACCACGTCCCGCTCCTCCGTGCTGGTGCGCGCCAAGGTCCACTTCAAGGCCAGCGGATTGGCGGCGTCGCGCATGGTCACGATCACGCCGCCGGGCCGGATGGCCGTCGACTCGCGGCTGATCGTGTCCTGATGCTCGAGCTGGAAGTGGTCCTTCATCTGCCGCGCCGTCTGCTCGTGCCGGCGCAGGTTCACGCGCTCCGAAATGGTAAACACGATGAAGAACGCGATAGAGAACACCACGCCGCTGATGGTGGCAACCGACTTCGTGAACAGGTTTACGGTGGCCGTCGCCAGCAGCACCATGAAAACCGACAGCAGGCCCAGCGGAATCTCGGTCTTGCCGATGCGCAGGTTGGGTGGAACCTTCCAGCCGCGCTCGCCGTGATACTTCCAGCGCAGCACCAGCGTAGCCAGGCTGTTGAAGGTGAACGACCAGATGACGCCGAAGGCGTACGCCTCGCCCAGCATGATGACGTTGCCGCGGCTCGCGATGATGGTGAACATCTGTAGGATGAACACCAGGTTGACGATGCGATAACTGGTACCGTACTTGGAGTGCGGCATGCGGAACCAGTCGGTCAGTACGCCATCTTCGGCCACCCGCATCAGCACGCCCGTGGAGCCGATGATGGAGGCGTTGATGGCGCCGGAGAGAATGAGTACCCCCACCACAACGACAACGATGCGGAAGGTGATGCGCGCCACCAGCGGGCCCACCATGTACATGGCCAGTCCGGCGATCAGGTTGTCCTGATAAATGTGAGTCCGCGGACCGGTGGGAATCAGCATCGAAGCCAACAGCGTGGCGCCGCCCGTGAAAATCAGGCTATAGATGGCGATGACGATCGCCGCCCGCTTCAGATTCTTCAGCTTGGGATGCTGGATTTCACGGTTGACCTGGGCCAGCGTTTCCTCGCCGCTCATGGCCAGGATGGAGTGGCCAAAGGCCATCAGGATTCCGAACAACCCGAAGATCGGCAAGCCTCTGCCCAACAGGAAGCCGAGCGCATCATTGCTGAACTTCAGGTGCGATGGGATCGGCGAGGGAGGCAGGTGGGCACCACGCACAGCCACCGAGTAGCAACCCCACCCCAGCAAAATGATCACCATCACCGTGGTGATCTGCATAACCCGCAGCGCCTTGTCGCTCGATTCCTCGATCCCCTTGATGTTCTGCCACCAGTAGTAGATCGTGACCATCGCGGCAAACAGCGCCGAGGTGTAGTCCATGTTGAACTGGAAGGGCTGGCCGTGCGCGTTCATCAACGCCGGCGGCAGCCAGTGGCTCTGGTTGGCCACTGTCATCAGTTCGTTTAGGAGGCCAGTGATGTATTGCCCAGCCGACACCCCGGAGATCGGCCCCGTGAGAATGTAATCGAACATCAGCGCGGAAACGCTGAGCTTGGCGAACCCGCCTCCGAGGGCCTCCTTGACCACGCGGTATACGCCGGCGCGGGTGAACATGGAGCAGCTCTCGACGTACACCGCGCGCACCGCGAAGCTGAACAGCATGACGCCGAGAATGAACCACGGGGCCGCCGCTCCCACCGCCTGCTCGGCGATGCCCCCCGCGTAGAAAGCCGAGGAACCCAGGTCATTGAGAACGATAGCCGCCGCGCGCCAGAAGGAGATGAAGGTGAGCATCACCGAGGAGGCGACGATCAGCCGCACGCGGTCATTGGGAGGAGCTACGGTCGTTCGGGTAGAGGCCATCGCGAGGGATCCGGCGAGGCGCAGCCGGTGGTCGAAATCGTATGAGCGAAACCACCGCTCTGCGACGAGTCTAATTTTCAATCAACGCAGTGTCAACGAGAAATGAACATTTCCTCATTGTTGTCGCCTGTCCGCACGCACTTCCGCACGCCCTGGCAAACGCAGGCCGGGAATCAACTCTATGATTTCAAGTACTTATGCTCATGCAGAGCGGCTCGATGTGAGAGCATCCATGGTTTGGCGCCGAGGGACTCATTTGGCGGGCGAACATCGGCGTCCACGGCACTCCGGCCGAGAATCTAGTCTTTGCCGAAAAGCTCTTTCCCGTCCTCAATAAAGCTGATCAAGATCACCACCGCCGACCCGATCATCCCGAAGAAGAACATCGCTTCCAGCAGCCGTATTCCAAAAGTGGCCAATACCATGTTGTCGATTCTACCGCACCCCGATGTTTTACACTCGGCCCTGTATGCAATCTTCCTGGAAGCCGTGGGCTGCAGCAGTCCTTTCCGCCGGCCTGCTCGAGTTGCCCTTCCCGCTTGCCGGTCCGCTGCCGGCTTGGCGCACGGTCTTCGCCTGGTTTGGTCTGGTTCCACTGCTCTGGACTTTGCTCTCGGTTCCGCGCTCCAGCCATCCCCATCCCCTGCGCCGCGCGTTCTTCATCTCCTACCTCTGCGGCTTCCTGTGGTACATGGGCAACTGCTACTGGGTTCGCGACACCATGTTGCGCTACGGCGATATGCCGCCCTTGGCGCCTACGCTTTTGCTCATCGGTTTTAGCCTGGTGCTGGGGCTTTACTTCGGTCTCTTCGGCCTTGGGGTTCTGCTCATTCGCCGCGCCACCGGCTCCACGCGCTTGGCTCTGGCCTTCGCGCCCTTCCTCTGGACGGGCCTGGACCTCGCCGCCGCGCGCATCACCAGCGTCCCATGGGACCAGCTTGGCTACTCGCAAGTCGATAACGCCCTTGTCAACCAGATCGCGCCGTGGACCGGCGTCTATGGCATCACTTTTGTTCTCGTCGCCGCGAATGCGCTCCTCGCCGGAGGCTTGCTGCTCGGTCGCGAAGGCAAGAATCCGCTCGCCGGCCGCTGGGCCTGGGCCGCTTGCGGCGCGGTTCTGCTCATCTCCGGTTTTGCCGGCGTCTTTGTTCCGCCTCCGGTACCCGACCCAACGGCGACGGCCGTCCTCATTCAGCCCAATCTCGATGTGGGCGCCGCCAACAACTGGCGCGGGCCAGAGTGGGACCGCCATATCGCCGAATTTACGCGTTTGGCAGGCGAAGAGTGCAAATCCTACATCTCCGGAATCCCGCAAACCGGCGCGCCCATGGGAGAAATCGTCTGAACGCCGTATCCCACTCATCCCAACCTCGTCGTCTGGCCCGAATCGCCCGCGCCCTTCATCGAAGATGACCCCAGCTTCAAGCAGGCCATGCGCTCCGTCGCCCTCGCCACGCAGTCGCCGCTTGTGACCGGCGGCATCGGCGTCGATTTCTCCGAGCACGAGCAGGCCTGGCACGACTACAACTCCGCGTTCATTGTCAGCGCCGGCGGGCAGATTGTCGGCCGCTACGACAAAATCCATCTCGTCCCTTTCGGCGAGTACATTCCCTTCCAGAATCTGCTCGCCTTCGCCCGCAAGCTCACCGGCCGCGTCTCCTCGTTCGCGCGCGGCACTGAGCACAAAGTCTTTCTCCTCGATACGCAGAACGGCGGACGCCATCGCTACGGCGTCTTCATCTGCTACGAAGCGGTCTTCGCCGACGAGGTGCGCCAGCTCGCGCGCAACGGCGCCGAGGTGCTGGTGAACATCAGCGACGACGGATGGTACGGCGACACCAGCGCTCCCTGGCAACACCTGAACATGGCTCGTATGAGGGCCATCGAGAACCGCCGCTGGCTGCTGCGCGACACCAACACCGGAGTCACCGCGGTCATCGATCCCTACGGCTGCGTGCGCCAGAGCATTCCCCGCCACCAGGTCGACGCGCTGCCCGCCGAATTCGGCTTCCGCGACGGCATCACCTTCTACACCGCCCACGGCGACGTCTTCGGGTGGGCCTGTGTCATACTGGGCTTGGGGATTGTGGGCTGGTCTGCAAGAAAGCTGCTGCGTTAGCGGGTGGCCATGGGGAGCAATGGTTTTGAAAGGGCACGGCTTCAGCCGTGNNGTGCCCTTTCAAAACTCATTTCTTTGGCGGCCGAAATTTTCGGCGGGCGGCGTCAATGCCTTCTCACGGTACGAGAACGGCAAGACAAAGCCGCCTTTAGCCCTGGTCAAGCTGCTCAAAGTTCTGGATCGTCACCCCGAACTGCTCGATGAGGTTAAGGTGGCGTAGTATCCCATAGGTGGCGGCGGTAGCACGGCGACGCCCTCCCATGTATGACAACGCCGACGCTGTCATAC
>PMYF01000904.1:0-6481 GCA_003171295.1 Acidobacteriota bacterium
CTGCGGCTCCTCAGGATGACAACCGTGAAGCGTTTTTCCGCAGGTTCTCCGCCCCGGATTAGGAGACCTTCACACGAAGGCACTGATCGAATGGACGCTACCCGTAGTGATTCGCTCTAACCTGCGCGGCTTAGCGTAGAATGGGATGATGCGGTGGTGGTGTGGCGTTTTGATCGTTACTCTCGGGCTCTGTTTTATTGCACTGGCCAGTGAAAGCTCGCGCCTCCCTGACCTTCCTAAGCTCACTTTGCGCGGCTTCCTTCCGGAAGTTCGCAGCCAAGTCCAGCAAGCTTATGACGCAGCCCGGGGGCGCCCCCAAGATGCCGCGGCCTCCGGCCGGTTGGGAATGCTTCTGAATCTTTACGACCGACCGGAGGAGGCCTCGGTGTGCTACGAGCGCGCTCACCAGCTCGATGCCAGGTCGTTCCAGTGGTTGTACTACCTCGGATCGCTGCTGGCCAAGCAAGGAAAACACTCGGAGGCTGCTCGGACGCTGCGGGCAGCGTTGCGGCTGAACCCGGATTATCTGCCGGCGCGCTTGAAACTGGCGGAGACCCTCTTCAACGCCGGCGAGCTCGATGCGAGCCATGGCGTGTATTCAGAAATTGTTCAGCAGTCACCGGACGCTGCCGAGGCATATTTTGGGTTGGGACGGATTGCCGTGGTCCGTGGGGACCCCACCGCCGCCCGGAAATCCTTCCACAGGGCTTGCGAGCTCTTCCCGGCCTATGGCGCTGCACACTATGCGCTGGCCCAGGTTGATCGGAAGCTGGGGAATAGCGAGGAGGCTCAGCAGGAACTCGCCTTGCACGCACAGAACAAGACGGTGGTGCCCCCCGTCGATGACTCCCTACGGGACGAGATGCGAAAGCTGGACAAGGGAGCCGCCGCTCACCTGGAGCGAGGTGTGCAGCTCGAACAGGTGGGGCGGCTGGAAGACGCGATTGCAGAAACCGAAGAGGCGCTACGGCTTAATCCAGAACTGGTGAAAGCGCACATCAATCTGCTCGTCCTTTATGGCCGCGTGGGAAACCTGGAAAAAGCTGAGGAACACTACCAAGCGGCAGTGAAGCTCAACCCCACACAGTTTCCCGATGCCTATTACGATCATGGTGTTCTGATGATGAGGGAAGGGAAGCTTGAGCAGGCTGAAAAGTCTTTCCGTGCGGCACTGGAAATTGATCCCTCCTACGCCGACGCCCACAACAATCTCGGCTATTTGCTGGAACGGCAGGGGAAGGTGCCGGAAGCAATTGCCGAGTACAAGAAAGCGGTGGAAGGCAAGCCGGACTTCCGGCAGGCACATTTCAACTTGGGGCGCGTCCTGGTTACCCAGCAGCGGTACCGGGAGGGGATCGAGCAGCTCTTGCAGACCCTTACTCCAGTCGATGAGAGCACTCCCGCGTACCTCTACGCCCTCGGAGCCGCCTACGGGCGAGCAGGTGACCGGCAAAAGGCGCTGGATTATCTGAAGCAGGCGCGAACCGAGGCGGCGGCGCGCGGCCAATCCAAACTGCTGGCGGATATCAATCAGGACCTCCGGATCCTTGAAGGCCCTGGCGGCCCACGCTAAGCAGTCTCACTCCGTGGGCTGGCGCGCCAAATCCTCCTTAGGAGTCCTCTCATTTCATTAAAGGCCGCCGTTCGATTGCCTCGTCGCTTCGTTCGAAACCACCCTGATAAAGCAATTATCGAAATCGCGGCGCCGGGGCGCTCGGCGTGGTCAGTCAACATTGTCGCAAACAGATAACATAGACATTGTGTCAACATCCGGGAAATCACTTGACATCCGTATACATTCCGATGTAGACGCTTCTAAGGAGAATTGAGTCGGGATACGTTGGACTAACATCCTTTCCTTGAAATGTTAGCGCGCACCCATTCCGGTGGCGAGGCGCGCATACGCTTCGCGACGGGTCTTTAGGTCAAATACAAGGAGGCGGTGAAGATGCCCATCAAAGGGGAACGTCTCTCTATCCTTTGTTTGCTGGTGACGTGTGTCCTGGTCACCTTCATTCCACAATCCGCAAGCGCCCAGGGACTGTACGGTTCCGTCGTGGGTACGGTTACAGATCAGAGCGGAGCCGTGGTACCGGGAGCACAAATTGCCATCACCAATGACTCCACGGGCCTCAAGCGTCAAGCCACTACAGATTCCACAGGCCTTTACAGAATCTTGGACCTTCCGCAAGGTACCTACACAATTGAAGTAACGGCCAAAGGTTTCAAGCCGCTTAAGAAGACCAACATCACTATGGTCATCGGCCAAGTCAACGGGCAGGACATGCAGATCGAGCTCGGAGCGGTCACGCAAGAGATCACGGTGCGGAGCTCGGCGGCTGTGCTGCAAACTGAGAAAGCCGATGTCCACACCACTGTCACCAGCTTTGCGATCGAGAATTTGCCTACGGACCCGTATCGCAACTTCCAGACTGCAGAGCTACTGGCTCCTGGGGTTTTCTCTGACTCGCAAATTACCCGCTCCTACCCGAACTCCTATTCAGATACCCCGGAGCGTTCCCTGAACATCGATGCCAACGGCTTACCATCACGCATCAACACCACGCGGGTGGATGGCGCCACGAACCTGTTCATTTGGCTGCCCAACCACATGCTGGTCATCCCGCCGCAGGACACGATTCAGGAAGTCAACGTCCAGACCTCCAACTTCGACGTGGAGAAAGGGCTAACCGCGGGCGTGGCGACGGACGTGGTGTCCAAGTCCGGAACCAACCAGCTTCACGGGACTATTTACGCCTTCCACAGCGACAACGCCATGGATGCCAGCAACGTCTTCTATCCCGGCACGCAACGGAAGGCGAAGCACATCCTTAACCAGGACGGCGGCACCGTCGGGGGGCCGATCAAGAAGAACAAGCTGTTCTTCTTCGCAAACTGGGAGGGCCTCTTCGAACGGAATAACTATTCAGCCCAATCCCTCCTCATGCCGACTGCCGTAGGAACAACCATCAGTGACTGGCGCGGGGGAGACTTCTCAAGTGCGCTGGGCAAGACCCTCTTCGATGCCGCTGGGAACCCCATTATGGTCCCCACGACCGAAGGGGGCAGCGTACAACTGCAGCAGGGAATGGTTTTCGACCCGACGAGTGGGAATGCGGATGGGACCGGTCGCGCTGTGTTCTCCTCAAACGGGGCGCTCAACGTCATTCCTTCAGACCGGCTTAACCAGGGCGCCATGAACTTCATGAAACTGGTTCCCACACCTAACTATTTCCCGCAGGGCCAAATCTTCAATCAAGACACGACTTCGAACTACTTCGTCAGCACCACGGACAAGTACACGCGCCACATCTTTAGCGGGAAGATCGACTGGAACCGGTCTGACAAACACACGATTTGGGGCAAGTACATGGGCCAGAACTTCAACGCGGTTGACCCGCCGTGGTATGGCGCCGCGGGCGGGGGAAACGCCACGGGTAATGGCCACCAATTCGCTCAGACGGAGACCGTCGGCCACACTTGGACGATTTCGCCCAACATGGTGCTGACCGGCCACCTGGGCTTCACGCGCATGGCGGAGAACAGCCAACCACCGTCCTATGGGAAGCCTCTGGGCGAGAGCATCCTGGGAATTCCGGGCGCCAATGCGCCTGACGGCGACCCTCTTTACACCGGGCTTCCCGGAATCTACATGGGGTATTATTCGGGGGACTTCAATACTCTCGGCGATGCCAACTCGTGGCAGCCCGTTTTCCGCAACGACTGGACGTCCACCACTTCCCACAATCTCACCATCGTGCGCGGCAGTCATGAGTTGCGTTTCGGGGTTGACGTTTCTCACAATCACCTGAACCACTGGCAACCCGAAATCTACTGCTGCCCGCGGGGGTATATAAGTTTTGCCTCGGACAACTCGGGCTTGAACTTGCCGGTATTGCCCCATGACGCGGATTATACACAACTGCCGGTCTTCACCTCGGGCGGGGTCGCAGCCGGCAAAGGCTTTGCCACGGGCCGGCAGAATGAAGTGGCCCTGTTCGATTTGGGTATTGTCTCCTCAACAAATAAGAGCCGCCAGTACATCAAGAACACGGCGAAGGACACACAATCTGCGTTTTACTTCGGCGACCGTTGGAAGGTCAGTCACAAGTTCACCGTGGACGTGGGGGTGCGCTGGGAGTACTTCCCCTTAATCGTCCGCGACGGCGCCATCAAGTTCGAGCAGTACGACCCCGCCACCAATGAAACGCGCCTCGGCGGGGTGGCCGGTAACCCCGTCCACCTGGGGGTGAGCTCGAGCAAGAAGCTCTTCATGCCAAGACTCGGGCTGGCGTACCGGCTCAACGACAAGATGGTGATTCGAAGCGCGTTTGGCATGTCGAACGATTCCCTCCCGCTCGAAAGACCACTGCGGGGCTTCTTCCCCCTGGCGATGGGGGCGAGTAACATAGTGCCCAACTCACCAGTGAGCGGTTGGCAGCCACTCGGCACCTTCGCGGATGGCATCCCCCTGATCCCGGATCCCGACATCTCCTCGGGCGCCATCGTTGCTCCCAACACCGTGGACGTCGGGACTCTCGCCGCAGGCGAATTCAAACGCGCCTACATCGAGTCTTGGAACTTCTTTGTTGAACGCCAGTTGCCCGGGGAATTCCTCCTCAGCGCTGGTTACGTGGGCAATCACTATGTCCACATGATGAACGGGAGAAACATGAACCCCGCAACGCTGGGTGGTACAAGTGCCAGCCAGCCGCTGTACTCGGCGTTCGCCCGGACGGCTGGCACCTACCTCTTCCAGGGCTATTTGGACACCCACTACAACTCGCTCCAGGTCACGCTCAATCGTCACTTTAGCAAGGGGTTTTACCTCCAGGGGTCCTACACTTGGTCGAAGGTGGTCGGCTACACCAGTGACAATAGTTGGGAAAACGCGCTGAGGTTTACTTGTGTTGCCTCAGCCGCGCTGCCCCAGGGGTGCCAGAGCCTCAATCGAGCGGTGTCAGACTTTGATCACACCCAAATGTTGAAGACGGCGTTTGTGTACGAGCTTCCCTTCGGAACCGGCAAGCAATGGGCCAACACCGAGAAAGTCCCTCGAGCAGTTCTCGGCGGCTGGCAGGTCAATGGTGTTTTCAGCGCCTGGACCGGTTCTCCGCTGACTCTGGGCCAAAGTGGCGGCGGCAACCTCAATACCCCAGGCACCAGCCAGGATCCGAACCAGATTGCACCCGTTAAGTACCCGAAGGGGCAAGGCCCGGGTGAATACTGGTTCGACCCGGCAAGTTTCGCTCCGGTCGAGGACAACGGCGTGCTAGGGACCGTGGGGCGGAACCCCTCCTGGCTGAGGGGACCAGGTCTGGTACAGATGGATGCCAGCTTGTTCCGGCACTTCAAGCTGACAGAGCGCTACAACCTGGAGTTCCGTGCGGAGGCGCAGAACTTGACCAACTCGCCTCACTTCAACAACCCCAACCTAACCTGCACGGACGTCCTCGGAAAGTGTGGAGGAAAATTTGGTCAGATCAGCTCTGGCTACGGCGAGCGGTATGTCCAACTAGGACTTAAGCTCAGGTTCTGACGCTGGAGCTGAGGGTAGCCGCAACCACACACACTCCTGCAGCGGCTGCTCTAATGTAAGGATATTTGGATTCCCAGAGCGGGCGCGCTTGGCGCGCCCGCCTCTTTTTTGGCTGAAGCTTACTCACGTGGCCTGGCTTATGGCTTAACCGATTGGGGAGAGCCCTCTTCAAACGACTGGCGGTATGGTTGGCACATCGTGGGGCTCTGCTGGCAGAGGGTGTTGAACTCGCGTATCGCATCGGTGCGATTACCCAGGTTGAGGTAGGCAAAAGCGAGGCTCAGGCGTGCCTGCGCGAGGTTCGGCTTCATCTTCAAGGCCTTCTGGTAATGATCCACAGCCTCTTTGAACTGACCGACATTGGCCAGGGCTGTCCCTAAATAATGTTCGAGGCGGGGGTCTTCCTGCCCCAGCTTTTCGGCGCGGCTAAGCGGGCCCAAGGCTTCTTGAAAGCGCTTAAGGTCGACCAAGGTGATTCCCAGCTCCTGCTGGAAAATCGCGATGGCGGGCATCGCGTCGGCGGCTTTGAGGAGGTAACGATAAGCTTCCTCATTGTTTCCTTCGAGGCGCGCAATTCTCCCCAGGGCATGAAAGGCGAAATTATTGCGAGGGTTTTGGTGAACCACAAGTTCCAGCAGCGGCTTCGCTTTCTCCTCCTCACCTTCGGCCATGTAGGCGCGCGCCAAGCCCATGAGGGCGCGGTCAAACGTGGGATTGATCTTCAAGCTATCTTGATAGCTCTTCTCGGCTTCGGGCCAGCGGCGGGTCTGCGAATAATTTTCCGCCTTGAGGAAAGGAATCACGAAGAGACCCGGCTCTTCGGTGGCCAGTGGCTCCAGGACCCGATTGGACTCCTCGTAGTGCCCCGCCTCGTTTAGAGCATGCGCGCGCATGACCGATTTGAAGACTTTCAGCCGGTCCTTGGGATCGGGGAGCGGCCCG
>PMYF01000904.1:6491-11938 GCA_003171295.1 Acidobacteriota bacterium
GGCCCCGTCGGTGTGGGCCGGGTGGAGGCATAGCGCCGTTCGAAGCCGGTCAGTTGATCGCGCAGCGCCACGGCAAGCGAGGCGCGTTCTGCGTACAGGCTGTGGGCTTCATGGGGATCGCTCCGAAGGTCGTAGAACTCGGGGCGCGGCGCATCGATGTATTTGAAATGGTCAGTAGTGATGCCGCGTAGCTCGCTCCAGCCGAAAGAATCGCGTGGATAGTAGGTCTCCGAATAAACGGGGCGTTCGCTCGCCGTGCCTTTTCCCAGAATTTCCGATGCGAGGCTGGTCCCCTGGAACTGCCGGCTCAGCGGGTCCTGCAAGTGTAGCAAATCGAGCAGCGTGGGCGCCACGTCGATAATTCCCACAAGGCGGCGAACTACGCGCGGCGTGCCCATCCCTGAGGGCAGCTTGAAAATCAGCGGGACATGCAGGGTGGAGTTGTAGATAAAGAAGCCGTGCTCGTCTTCGCCGTGCTCGCCCAATGACTCACCGTGATCGCTCATCAGGACAATGAGGGTCCGATCGTAGAGGCGGTTGTTGCGCAGATAGTCAAACAGCCGGGCGAGCTGGCTGTCCGCGTAGGCAATTTCGCCGTCGTAAAGGTGGCCGGCATATTGGGCGCGGAAAGGCTCCGGCGGGTCATAGGGGGCGTGGGGATCGTAGAGATGCAGCCAGACAAAGAAAGGGGGCGCGGCCGACCCGCTCTGGGGGCGGGCCTGCAACCAAGCCAGTAGGCGGCCGACAGTCTCTTCGGCGCGACGCTCGATGGCTGCAGGATTGCCGATTTCCACTCGCCGCACGTTGAAACGGTCGTCGTACTCTTGGAAGCCGCGATTGAATCCCCAGCTTGATTCCAGCACGGCCGAGCTCACAAAGGCCGCCGTATCGTATCCGTGACGTTGGAAGGCTTCGGCCAGCACGCCGACGCCTTTCGGCAGCGGACCGCTGGTGAAGCCCCGCACGCCGTTGTACATGGGATAAGTCCCGGTCAGGATCACGGCGTGAGAGGGCGGGGTGGTGGGGACCTGCGCCAAGGCGCGGTCGAAGCGCACGCCTTGCGCGGCCAGGGCATCTAGGGCGGGAGTCTTAACGCTGTGCGCGCCGTAGCAGCTCAGGCGGTCCGCACGCAACGTATCGATCGTGATCAGCAAGACCGGCGTGCCGCCGGAGGCTCGCCCCGTATTGCTCTGACACAACCCAGTCGAGGCGCTGAGGCCTAGAAGGAAAAGGGCGAAAGTAGCCAGGTGCTTCGGGGATTGGTTCACCGAAAAGGGCCTCGTGGGAATGATAACAGGGTTGGTCGGGAGCACTGGCCTTGCCCGCCACGTCCTCAGAACACGCCCTCCCGGATCACTCCTCCGCAGGTATGATACGAATTTCAGGAGCGGGCGTAAAGAGTCTATACTCTTCCAACAGAATAGCGACACTCCTGTTCCTTTCCTGAGATAAGGACAAAGTGAGAAACTCCTGGAAAAGAGGCGCACGCAGCGCTGCCGGCCTTACTGAACCGTCAAGCTGAGGGTTACCTGGTGAATGAGGGATCCCGAAGCGGCTTGGACCACAACCTGGTAGGTTCCCGCGGGCGTCGCGGCGGGGGGTGGCGTGGTCGTCGAGCCCGAGCCTCCACATCCCGCGGAGACCAGACACCCACCCAGCATCCCGGCCAAGGACAGGAGCAGAATCCAATTTGTCCTGGCGGCAGAACAGCGCCGCCTTCTGCAAAAGATTCCCGGCAGTATCACTGCGGCCCAGGCGAGTTTGTAAGGAAGCGCCGGTCGTGAGCCTGGAGGCAGATTCAACGCGCCCGCCGAAGACCCCGTGGTTGAAACCGATACCGTCACGGTGGTAGGAGCAGAACCGTTGGCTGGCACGATTCCCGGAGAAGCGGAACAAACGGCTTCCGGGATGTAATGTGTGCACATCATGGAAACTGCTTGATCGAAGCCCAGCAACGGAGTCAGAGTTAATGAATATTTCGCAGTCTGGCCCGCCGTTACGCTGGCGCTCGGTGACGAAACCGTGAGGGCAAAGTCCGGCCCCCAGCCCGGCGTGTGCCCGACCTGGTCAATGATCGGAGTGAAATCGCTGTACGCTGAGACAAGCTTGGGCGATCCCCAACTGTTCTGGGCCAGCGAGCGAAGATAGTCCGCGAGGTTCGCCTGAACTTCATCTTCCGTCTGCGCGTTCGGGGAATCGCACCAGACGTGAAATTTTCCTCCCAGAATTCCCGTAGCGAGCGCGGGCAGATTGAGGTCTCCGGGCCATTGCAGGTTGGGCGCCCAGTTCTGATAGAGATTCACGGGATCGGCCTGATCGGAACTCGCCCTCCCCAACACGTAATAGAGCGTGGCGTAACTACAATTCAGGATGGTATGACCTTTGCATAGTGCATCGTTGGCCAGAATGGTGGTAGTCCAAAGGTCGAGCACGATGTCAGAATGAGGAACATTGATATTGCCCGTGACTCCATAGATGTCGTTCCAGGAGCGCAGTTGCTTTCCCTGCGCTCTCACGATTCCATCCACCCAATTCACGAAGCCCGAGTATATGTCGTAGGGATTGGCATTGGGCCCGTAGAGTTGCTGAGCATAGCTGAGTAGCTCGGGGAAATTCGCATATTCGCTCGGAGAGAGATATTCATCGGCCCCCGTGTGCCAAAAGGGCGCAGGAAACAGCGGCAAATATTCGTTGAGCAGGTCGCTGACCAGTGTATAGCTGGCTGGCCGGCCCAGATCCACCTTGTCGGGGTGGCCGGGCAGTTGCAGTTCGGGATGGGGCGCCAGCAGCGCCGCGGCATGCGCGGGAAGATCGATCTCCGGCACGATCATGACGTGGTAGCTTTGCGCGAGAGCGAGGAGGCCCTGAATGTCGGCTTTGGTGTAATGGTCGGGAGAGACAATTTCAGGATGACTGGCGGATTCCAGGCGGAACCCGACGTCATCGGAAAGATGGAAATGAAAATAATTGAGCTTCAGGTATGCCAGGTCTTTGATGTGGCGCTGCAAAAAGGGGATGGAGAAGAATTTTCGCCCCAAGTCCACCATCAAGCCGCGCTCAGGATAGTCCGGCCAGTCTCGGGCCGTGCCGCCCTGAATCTGAAAGCTCTGCCTCAGCATCTGCAAGACGCTGCGCGTTCCGTAGAACACGCCCGTTTCGGTTTGTGCGCTGATACTGAGGTGGTCGGCGATGGCTAACAGGTAGCCCTCTTGCCCCAGCGAAGCATCGGTCGCGCCCAAGGCGAGGTATATATCGCCGGCTTGCGCACTACTGGCTCCGACCACAATCGGAATCGACTGTCCCGTGAGGTCCAGCAGATCGCTCGCAAACGTCGAGGCGACATCGGAGAGCTGGCTGGCATAAGCCTCATCGACAACGATGCATGTGCTGCTCCCAAATGAATAGGTACCCGATGTCTCTGTCCACTGTTTAAAGGCTGGGATCGTCTTCGGCTGTTCTGCGTGCCCCGGCAGGGCCAATACACACATGAGAAGGACTTGTGCATACCAAAAACTCGACCACGGTACCAATAAAGTCTGCCGCGGCTCTACATACTTCCCATTCGGATTCATGCGCATAGAGCCTCCTGTTATTCTGGGAAGCCCTCACGTCCCGGCGAGGCGACGGCTGGATTCAGACCGCGGTTCTCTTGTCCCGTGTTAACCTTTGGTGACAGAGAGCCGGGATTCTCTCGGGTGAATAGCGCTTCAAACGGCTCGTCGCTCGTAACGATGATGGAGTCCTCCCACTTCCGGGACCTCGACCACTGCTCCAAGTTCGGACGCTCGGATCGCTCGCGGTTCAGGCGCATCTTTACTCTACGCCAGATGCGTGCGCGCATGCAGATAGTATGCGAAATACGACCTGAGAGTCCACCGCAGGCAGGTCTCATTCAGGACGATGATGTGGTCCAAGCACTCCCGCCGGATGGAGCCAATTGGCCGCTCCGCGTATCCCAGTTTGAGCAGTTCCCCATGGATTCGAGGTGCTCCCCAGAGTGGGTTCCCCAGACTCATCTTGCGAATGAGCTCGTGAGTCCCTTTCGCCAACGCCGGTCTTCCAGGCTGCCCGTGGCGGCTCTTCCAAGTCCAATACAGCCGGAATCCCTTGCGATGCCAGGCGATCACCGTCTCCGGCTTGACGATGGCGAGGGCAGAGCGCCAACCTGGCCAAAGGCGCATAAGCCACGTCCAGAGGAGACGGTCCGCTGTCCTCAGGTGAACACGCCCACGCTGCGACCTCCGCAGCACATTGATCTGGTGGCGGAGAGCGAGGATCTCCAATTGCAGAGCGGCCCGGGTCCGAAAGGAGGAACGTAGGGCGGCAAGAACGGAAACAGATAGCGCACACGTAGGAACGAGAGCTTACCAGTCGCGGCGGGACAAGATCAATTGATTCAATGCGGACGAAGTTCTTGGTAACCACACCCGGCCCAGGCCGAGGCAAGTCTCGGCCGTACACTGGCTGGGGCGGCGCGGTTCGTCAACCTGCTGAGCTTGGTCAGGCTGAGCGGCTCTGCCGCCTGCTGTCATGAAAGATGAGAATGCCGCTGGCCTGTGCCGCCCGGTATAATAATTGCTGACGAGGATGCGAATGAAACTCTCCTGTGCCCGGACAGGCCTATTGGCGGTTCTAGTTCTTGTCTCTCCAACCCAAGTGCGGTCTCAGCAGGCCCTGGCCGAGAAGGCGCACCACGCCAAGGAATTGATGGCAGCAGGGCGGCCCGCTGAAGCCGTCCCCATTTATCGCGAACTCATCCGGGCGGTACCGAACAATCCGGGGTTAGTACTGAATCTCGGTTTGGCCCTGGACATGTCGGGTGACAAGCGGGCAGCAATACGGCAGTACCAAGCCGCCTTGAAGCTCGATCCAAATTCGTTTCCGGCTTGGCTGCTGGAGGGAACGGCTTACCTCGACCTGGACCAGCCCTCCCTGGCGCTCGCGCCCCTGGAAAAAGCTGTGGAGCTCCAGCCGGAGAATTTCGACGCGCAGGCGACGCTAGCCGAAGCAGAACTCGCGCTGGAGCGCTTCGGCGCCGCCGTCTTACGCTTTCAGAAGCTCTCCCAGCAGGACCCGTCGAGCGCGAAGGTGTGGCACGGGCTGGGAGCCTGTTACGAGGGACTGGCCCAAAAGAGTTTTGATGAGCTTGCCGAGGCAGCTCCCGACTCGGCCTACTGGCTTGACTTGGTGGCAGAATCGCGCCTCGAAACAAAGCAGACTTATAGCGCTTTCTATTTCTACAAGCAGGCGCTGGCCAAAATGCCGGCTCTGCGCGGAATTCACTCTGCCCTGGCGGAAATCTACAAGGAAACCGGTCACCCGGATTGGGCTGCGACAGAGGAAGCAAAGGAGAAACAATTGCCTCCGCCCGACTGCGGCGCGGAGAAGTTGGAGTGCGAGTATCAAGCGGGAAACCTTCTGGCCGTCGTCCAGGAAACCACCCATGA
>PMYF01000694.1 GCA_003171295.1 Acidobacteriota bacterium
GGTCGGGGGTGAGGGGGTTCTAGAGTCAAACAGGAAATACTCTCCATGAAAAGAGCCTTCCCTCCAACTCTGCATCTTTTCCTGACGTTCCTCTGGCTGTGCGTAGCGGGCTACATGATTTTTCTTTACGCGCCGCAGGAGCTCACCATGGGCGAGGTGCAGCGCATCTTTTATGCCCACGTCGCGTCGGCATGGACCGCGCTGTTGGCTTATTTCCTGATTTTTCTTGGCTCCGTGGGTTATCTGTGGAAACGCACGAATTTTGCGGACGACTTTGCCCACGGCGCGGGCGAAGTCGGCTTCGTATTCTGCTCCTGCGTGCTGGTGACGGGGCCGCTCTGGGCAAAACCCGTCTGGGGCATCTGGTGGACGTGGGACGCGCGCCTGACGCTCACCTTTGTCTTGTGGCTTCTGTTCGTGGCGTATCTCATGCTGCGGAGTTACGTCGTCAATCCCGGGCGTGCAGCTATGCTGGCGGCCGTAGTCGGTATCATCGGCTTCGTCGATGTGCCACTGGATTACATGGCGATTCGCTGGTGGCGGACGCAGCACCCACAGCCGGTGATTGCGGGCGGCGAAGGTTCAGGCCTCGACCCGCGCATGTGGATAACACTGCTGGTGACCTGGGGCGCGTTCCTGTGCCTTTTTTCTTACCTGTTGCGGCAATATATGCGACTGGCGGCGCTGCGGCGCGAGATCGCCCAGTTGCGGCGGTCACTGGCTTCCTCTGAGGACATAGCATGAGCAACTCATTTCTCGTCCTGGCGTACTGGTTCTTGTGGAGCATCTTTATCCTCTATGCCGGAGTGATCCACCGGCGGCAGCGGCGACTGGAAAAGGAACTGCAAGAGATGAAGAGCGCCCGGCGTGGGCGGTAGCGNNGAGCGCCGCTACAGCAAAACTGACCCACTATCGGCGACAGCTCGGCACTACACGTGCGATTGAAGTTGTGATATGTTGGCCTTGCAGCGGGGCCAGGTCCCAGCGTCTAGTCTGGAGGTTGCCCGGATCCAGGGCAAACGCCTAATTGTTCACAACACGTGGAGAAGGCCTCCTGCCTGCGAGGGAGAGTTAGGCGCGGGGGTGCCCCCCACGGCCGGGATAAGGTTGCTGTTTCATCCTCACGAAACACCATGAAGAAAGTCGGGCGATACGACATCATTAGCGAGCTGGGCCGCGGTGCCATGGGGATCGTGTACAAGGCTGAGGATCCGACCATCGGCCGCCAAATCGCCTTGAAGGTTCTCTCCTTTGCCTCTGCCTCCGAGGAGGGGACGCACAGCTCACAGGAAATGTTCATGCGCGAGGTGCGCGCCGCGGGCCGCCTGGCGCATCCCTCCATTGTCACCATCCACGACGCTTTTGAGGACGCATCCACCAAGACCAGTTGCATCGTGATGGAATTGGTCCCTGGGAGGACGCTGGAAAGCATTCTCCTTTCGGGCCAAGCGATGACTACGGAGCAAACCTTTTATCTCCTCCGTCAGGTTGCGGAGGGGCTGGATTATGCGCATCGGCATCAGGTGGTCCACCGCGACTTGAAACCGGCGAACATCCTGGTGACCGAGGACGGGCGAGTCAAGATCACGGACTTCGGCATCGCCAAGGTCCTGGCGCGCGAAGGCGTGATGCGGACCGTCGGCTTAATGGGGACGCCTTCCTACATGTCGCCCGAGCAGGTGAAGGGCGGCGAGATTGACGNNCAGAAGCCCTTCGTGGGAGACACGGCGTCGGTGATGTTCAAGATCGTTTACGAAGATCCCGTCGCGCCGAGCAGCTTCAACCCCCGGCTGACACCAGCGTACGATGCGCTTGTCCTGAAGTGCCTGGCGAAGGACCGTGACAAACGATACTCCTCGGCCCGTGAGTTCCTGAATGACCTCGACAACCTCCAGCAGCGGCGCTTGCCGAACTCGCAGCCGGTTACTGTGCCTCCGATCGATGATGGCACGCTCGATTTGACCCTACCGATCCTTTCGGAATCATGGTCCCAAGTGCAGCCAGCACAACCAGTATCTCCTCCCTCCCCGGCGCCAGCCCTGCCGGCGCAGGCACCGCAGTTCGCCCAGCCGCGCGGTGCTGCCGTCCCCGCGCCATCTGCTGATCCAAGAGCTCCGGCTGCGCCTCCGGTCGATGATGCCACACTCCGCATGACCATGCCCATTTACTCGGGGCCATCACCCCAGGCGCGGCCAACCCAAACCATATCGGCAATTCCCCCAGCGCCCCCTTCGCCGACCGTAGCCGTCGAGCCGCCTCAGCCCAACATGCCAGTGGCGACGCAAATCATCTCGCCTGTTCCTCCAGCGCCACCCACGCCGCCCCCCGCAACGCTGCCGGATGAACCTGCGTTGCCCGGGCCGGTCCAAGAAGTTGAAGCTGAATTTCCGGTTGAGCCCCAAGCCAAGTCAAACGCCGTTGCCATCGCATTGGGCTCCCTGGTGGTCGTGCTGCTTGCCGCTGCCGCCTGGGGCTATTGGAAGTATCACCACGTCATGAGTGCACCCGTGGCGCCACCGCGGATGGCCTTACTCTCGCTACCTCCGGTCCCGCCCGACTTGCTGCCGACGGAACCCGTGACCCCTTCTCCGCAAACTGCGAAGGAAACCGGGGCGCAAAAGCCCAGGCAAATGGCCAAGCCCCAGCCGGAAGCACCCGAGCTAACTCCCGCTCCCCCCGAGCCGGCACCCATCGCCGCGCCACCGCCTCAGCCGGCAACTCCGATGCCCAGCCCCGAAGAAATTGCCAAGGCCAATGCCGCCAAGGTCGCAAATGTTTCCCGGGTCGTTCAGGTTCACTGCACTTACGACCTCAAGGAAGCTACCTACACTTTCTCTGCCGGCGGTCACGTGCTCTTTCAAGGCGCTTTCAAGGGGAAAAAGAAGGGGGGCTTTCTGGGAATCAAAGGGGCTTTTGAAGGGACTTTCTCGCGGACCATCACGGTGCCCGCCGGTGCGCCCGAGGTCTCAGCCCACGTGGTGACCAAGGATGGCGCAACGGACCTGACCAAGGTCATTCCCATGCAGCCGCCCGGCGGCTTCGTCCCCAC
>PMYF01000049.1 GCA_003171295.1 Acidobacteriota bacterium
AGTTCCGGCTGGATAGATGCGACGAAAAAACTCTCCCAACAGAAAAGAATGAGCGTGCTTGCGGCCAAAACGTTCCCGGCCCAGACGGACGATGGGCCGGCGCAGGGGTTTGCTGAAAAAGTGACTGAAATGGTTGAAAACTGCCTGGTCATAGGACCGGCTTTGAGCAAACGTGCATACGAGAGAAGAGCCATCTGCGCGTCGGCCGGCACGTCCACCCCTTTGCTGATAGTTTGCGCGCGATGGCGGGACATTGCCCAGCAAGACAGCGGAGAGCCCGCCTATATCGATGCCAACCTCAAGCGTCGTCGTCGCGGATAGAATATTGCGCGCTCCCTTGGCAAACAGGTCCTGTAACCGGCGATTCTCTTTTGGGTCTAACTGCGCGGAATGTTCGTCGGCCCAAATGCCCATTCGGAATATGGGTGAGGATCGAATCTCCTGACGCGTTCGAGCGAACCGGGAATCGCGGTCGGCTTCCTCATGAGTAATGGATTCGAGATCGGATCGTCCGTCGGTCGACGTGGTCGAGAGGCCCAAGAGTGATCGCGGCCAGATCTCCCCCGTCACAGCGCAACGGAACAGGGCTAGGGGACGGCGAACACGGAGACCCTGGAACTTCAAGCGAAAGGCCCGCGCGATCCCATCCTGGCTCTGCCGATCGCCAACCTCTAGCCAGGGGAGGAGCTTTTCATGGTTCGCGTCCACAAGCTGAAGAAATACAGCCTCCAGGATCTGTGACGCCAATTCATCGATTCGAGATCCGCACCCGAGGCGTTCGAGGAGTTTTGTGACCAGTGTTGGCCTGCGAGAGCGGCTTCCCTGAACGGACCCGGCGAAGGGGATCAGATACCTGTCCGATCTCGTTCGAAAGCTCATCCACTTCCCAATGGGTGTCGAGAACTCACCGCGGTCGCGATCGCTCGAGCCGAGCGTCACCACTCGATCTCTTCTTGCTGTATCGAGCAATGCCGCTATGAGGCTATGCCAATTCTCATTGAGTCTGTCGGCTACCGAAGCGGTGAATCCCAGGCCCACCGGAGGAGTCAAGCTTTCGATTCCGGGATAGACGATCTCAACAAGACCCGCCGACTCGAGAGAAGACCGTTGCCACGCCGGAACCGTGAGTTCTCTGGAAAGAATTGCCGGAGCCCATGCCGTCATCTCCGCGCGATTGCGCTCCCACGTCGCCTGTGTCCATTCGGCGGCTCGCTGAGTATTTGCGCTGGGGCGGCAGTAGAATTCGGCCAAACCAGGTGCGTGCTTGATTCGATTTCCGAGTTCCTCGATTGTGATCCCAAGGTCAATTGCTTCGAGTTCGGTCCGTTGGGCCCTCAGATCCGATTCAAGCTGCGCTCTCAACGCATCGCTCACGTCGGGGTTGGCCAGATCTTCCAAGGTACGTTGAATGTTTCGCTGCCGGAGTCTCCGGACGCCTTCATCGGGCGCCGCGGTGCCTAGTACCTGATCGATCAGGGCGCGGCCCATCTGGATTTCATGGCTGCGCGTGAGCAGCGGTCCGANNAGCCGGGCCGCCTTATTGCGGCTATCGCTGAATGCAAGAAGTCGTCGCCCCCCCGCCGGCAGCCAGGCCCGTGAGTGATCTGCGACAACAGGCAGAGACGAATGCAGTGTCTCAACGAGAACCGGGAGAACCAGAGCGTCCAGCAGGCTCAGGGATCGAAACGGGTCTTCTTCGGCGCCGCAATGCGGGCAGTCGTGCAGCACGTCCATGCGCGCTGTTTGGCCGCCCTCTTCGAGATCGCGAGTGCGGAGGTTGTAATGCACTTGTCCGGCAGGATTCAGTTGAAAGAATAGCTCGTTCGCATTCGTCCTCGATTGCCTGAATGCCTGCGCCTGAGGATGGAGAGTATTGTCGGGACGGTGCGTTCCTGCGACCACCTCGAGGCCGCAACGGTAGCAGCGCGCAACGGAGAGATTTGCGGACCCGCAATGCCTGCATGAGTCGCTCGCGCTGAGCGACAGCGCCCCTCCTCCCGGGATTCGATCCTCGCTGGCCGCAGTGCATTCAGGATTTACGCAAACCCGGACCGGGCCGGGCGCCCGTGCCAGCAGGTGCAACTTATGCGGCAACAAAGGTAGCTCTTAGAGATTCAGTCGAGCTTGGGAACCAAGTTGGAGCATGGCGACAGTAGCCCGCATCGTCATTCCGGAGGCCGCCTGCCAGATGTCTCGAGAGGCGTCGCGAAGCTTCAAGACAGTCCGCTTCTCATGGTGTGCCCAAAAAAGGGTCTCCAGGGCGTGATACTGCGGCGTTCGAGCAAGCATGGAATAAAGAAGTCTTGCAGGCTTTTGCTCGTTCGGATCGAGGATTTCTGGCGACCCGATGAATTTCGGCGAAAGGGAGCGGATTGTGTCGCAAAGGCTTTGATCCGTACAGAGCCCGCTTTCATCAACCAGAGGGCGCAACTTCATTGCGTCGGTCAGCTTCAAGAAGTCTTCCGGATCGCATGGAGAATTGGGGATTGTTGCCTGGGGGAGCCTTCGTCGGGCACTTTCACCAGGAACGAGATGAACCAGAGAAAGCGGCTTTGAAAAAATGCCAGCCGCGAATTCCTTGAGCTCCTCCGCGCTGCCGCCGAGCGTGGCAGAAGTCGCAATTTGCAGCAAATGATTGCTGGAGACTCGGCAGCGCAACATCACGCGCCGCAAAAGGAGCGCGATCTCTGCTGCCAGACTCCCGTTATAAAGGTGCGCCTCGTCAAGCACAATGGTCCGCAGTGCCTGACCAAAGAGTGGACTATCCTGGGGGCGGCAGAGCAGGTACTCGAGCATGGAGTAATTGGTGATCAGGATGTCTGGCGGATTCCTTTGGGCCTCCAGGCGTGTTCGGAGCCGGCTGGGATCGGAAGGGTTCTTTGCGTCGTCATGGTCCTGAGGAGTCTCGCTTGTATAGTGAATGACCGTTATTTTTCCTTGTCCCCTGAGCCATCCATGGAGCCGCTCAATCTGGTCGTTGACCAGCGCATTCAGAGGATAGAGAAGGATCGCCCTTACGCCAGTCTTCCCAAAGTCGCGCGGCGTAGAAAACAGATCGTTGAGCAGAGGCAGCAGGAACGCTTCGGTCTTACCGGCGCCTGTGCCCGCGGACACAATGATTGCCGGACGCGAATCTGTATTGCGGGTCGTGTATTCGATATCGATGGCCCGGGTCTGATGTTCATAGAGCTCACGGTTTAACGGGAGCACGTCCGTGCGTACCAGTTGCTCCAAAAGAGCTGGAGCCATCTGCGGCAGGGAGCTCAGGGGAACCCCCGCGGTCTTTGCAGGAAAGTGTGGCTCGACCCAGATTTCACTTAGCAGGCCGGCGGCCTCATCATCTGCACGCCACAGACGTTCGCACGCTCCGGCAACCTGGGCTGAGCGAAGAAACGACTCACTGCGCGCGAGACCGACCAGTCGTTCTCGAAGTAGATGCTGAGCGGCAACCGCATCGAGGTGCAGAGTGTCCTGAATTTCCAACTCAAATACCTCCTTCGGTTTGCCAGGCCCGAACAATGTCAACGAGAAGCGCAATTGCCACAATCTCCCGCAGTCCCGCGTAGTGAAAAGCGATTCGCAGGTTCATGGGGAAACCGGCTTGTCCGGCGAAGATCCTTTTGGCGTCTTCCACTAAGCTCCGTAGAATGAATTCCCCATCCAAACGATTTTCGCCCTGCGCGTATCGGTCACAAAGGGTCCGCAGGTCGAATCCGGCACTGTTGGAGTTGGGGTTTATCGCATCCAATAGAAGTTTAATGAGAATCGCCAATTGGCTGCGAGGGAATTGATAGAGTTCCACGACCGCCAGGCTGGCCGCTTTGGCAAAGAGGATAGGATTGGCTCGAAGGAGCCTCCTGATCGGTTCGGCCTTTGCTCCGCTTGAGTCTTCGCCGATGTCTCCACTCCATATGCCGATCTGCTCGGTGAGATCTCTCGCCTGGGAACTGCTTGGGCTCCACCCCCAGAGCAGCTCCCGGCAGGCTGTTGCCCAGGCTTCCTCGGTACTCTCGTCGTGGACTACCCGAGAATCCGGTGAGGCTGGCAGCAACCAGGCAGCACAGGTATCAACCGGGGCTGACAGAGAAAAGCGCTTGATCTCGCTCTCCCACAAGAAATGAAACACCGGACTATGCCACCACCGCAGCCACGCAGCATTTTGTTTCCACGGTCCGCGCGCGAGGTGCGCCGCGAAGCGAGCCAATGCCGGTTCAATCGAGATGGAACCAATGCGAGCGCCTCGAAATGATAGGGCCCACCCGAAAACCTCCGCATGAAGATCATGGCGCCAACTGAGAGTTGCCCCATTCTGCTCTCGATCGGCCGCAGGCACAGGCTGCGGCGACCCAGAACTGGAGGTCCAGGCCCATAAACAATGATCGGCGGAAAGAGCCTCTTCGAAGGGAAGGTGCGCGCTCCAGGTGCCATTCTCGTGCCGCGTCACATCTCGCAGCTCGCCCGCATCCAGTATGGCTGATACGGCGCGCAACCCAGCGACCTGATTGTTATATGTCCCGCTCGTAAGCTGGAGGGTTGCTCCGAGGCCATCGCATTCCGTAAGAATTGCGCCAAACTTGCGGGGCCGTGCGATCACTTGACTGCCCTCCATCCATCGCGCCTCTTCTGGATCAAACTCCCGGTCTTTTGGCTCGGCAATCAACCGGCTCGTTCTCAGTTTGGAGGTTTCAATGGAGCCACTGTCCTGCAA
>PMYF01000617.1:0-200 GCA_003171295.1 Acidobacteriota bacterium
GCTGGTGAAAGCGCCGGCAGCGGACCACCCTCTCCCGCGAGGGGAGAGGGCTGGAGGAATGTCTGCCCGCCTGGGTAGCCTTCGGGCACGCTCTTCCGCCGCGGCGGATCTGCGACTCCGCGGAGAGGGCGGTTCAATCGTTCGATAAACCGATGCGCCGATCAGCTATTACCCGGCGAGCCGATCAACCGATCTTCCCA
>PMYF01000617.1:224-4815 GCA_003171295.1 Acidobacteriota bacterium
CGCTCCCCTGGAAGAGGGGTGGGGAGCCGGAGTCGGCGGCCCACCCCTCAGGAGCGGTCCGGGCCAAAGTGAGTCAGCGAAGGTACTTCAAGGTCTCGTCGATGAGGCGCTGAGTGCCGGCGTAGGGCTCGCCATTACCTTCCCATTCCATGGAGAAGTATCCGCGGTAACCCTGGGCCTTGGCAATTTCGAAACACTTGGCCACATCAACGGTATGGAACTTTCCTTTCTCGTCCCCTTCTTCATCCTTCATGTGAGCAATGCTGTAAGCGCGCTTGAACAGGGCTTCCATGGCGCGGTTGTTGAAGTCCTGATCGTGGGTCATCATGGAGTTGCAAAAGTCAGGCAGGGCGTGCAAGTAGGGGTTATTCACCTTGTCGAGGACCTCGGCGATAAAGAAAGGGTCTTCGGTGAAGTTATCGTCGTTCTCAAGCGCCACGATGATATTCTTCGAGGCTCCGTACGCAGCCAGTTGTGTCAGACTCTCGACCGTGCGAGCAACGTCGGGCTTAAGTTTGGCAGAGCCTCCGATGTGGGCGCGGATGCTAGGCGAGCCGAGCTCCAAGGCGACGTTCACCCATTTCTTGCCGTTCTCAACCGCCATCTTGCGCTTGGCGGGGTCGGTATCGTAGAAACTGGTGCGCACGTCGCAAGGGAGATCCACGACGTGGCACCCCGCCTTTTCGACGGCTCCGCGCAACTTCTTGACGTAAGCCGTTTCGGTCGAAGAGAAGTGCTGGTCCAGCGGCTCGATATTGTGAACGCCAAAGCGCTTCACGACCATGGCCGGAAACTCCGTCAAGTCCATGCCGGGAAATTTAGGATCGCGAGCCCATTTGTTAGTGGAAGCCTCGATGAACATGCGGAACGGCCACGAGGCCACGGCGATGCGATCGCGGGGCGCGGTGGGAAAAGTCAGATGCGGCTCGGTCGCGGACCAGAGGTTGCCTTTCCAGGCGAGCGTGGCCGCGCCTGCGGCCAGAACGGCCGATTTCCTGAGAAACTGCCGACGGCAGTTGCTGTCCATAAGCTTCATCTCCCCTGCACGCTCCTAGTGCGAATGAATTCGTTCCTCGATACGAGCGTGGTGATAGAATCCTCTCTCTTTTCGGCGGCGTCAAGCCGAACTTGGGCAGGCGCCCCTGGCAAGAAAAACCCAACCCCGAGGTCTTTTATGGCGGAAGCGATCAAAATCGGTATTGCCGGTGCACGTTTCGCGGCGCGATTTCATTGGGAAGGATATCGGCGCGTCTACGGCGTGCCCGTGAAAGTTGTGGGCGTAACTTCGAAATCCGCCGAGTCGCGCGAAGCCTTCGCGCGCGAGCGCGGGGTAAAATCCTTTGCCTCCTTTGACGAGTTGTGCGAGGCAGTGGATGTCGTCGATCTTTGCACCCCGGGCTCGACGCATGAACCGCTGGCAGTCGCGGCATTCCAGCGCGGCAAGCATGTGATTATTGAGAAGCCGTTCACGGGTTTCTATGGGCCGGGAACGGAGGACTTCCGCGGGAACACTTTCAGCAAGGAAGTGATGCTGCGCGAAGCGATGGCGAGCTGCGACCGTATCCTGGGCGCGGCGCGGGCCGCAGGAAAGCAGCTCTGCTATGCCGAGAACTGGGTCTACGCGCCGGCGATTACCAAGGAGGGCGAGATTCTAGCCAAGAGCGGCGGGCAGATCCTGTGGATCATTGGAGATGAATCGCACAGCGGCTCCCACTCACCATACTATGGCATCTGGAAGTTCTCCGGCGGTGGGGCGCTGGTGGGCAAGGGCTGCCACCCGCTGACCGCGGCGCTCCATCTGAAACGCGTGGAAGGTGAAACGCGGAATCGAAAGGCCATATGCCCGGCGACTGTCTCCGCGCGGACACATGAAATCACGCGCCTCGGGACTTTCCGCGACGCAGGCTTCCTGCGCACCACATACGACGACGTCGAGGATTACGGCCAGATGCACATCACCTTTGACGACGGGACGGTCGCTGACATCTTTTCGTCGGAGCTTGTGCTGGGTGGTGTACACAACTGGCTGGAGGTCTTCGCGAACAATCATAGGACGCGCTGCAATCTGAATCCGGTGGATGCGCTCGAAACCTACAATCCGCGCGAGGATATTTTGAAGGACGTTTATGTGACGGAGAAGCTCGGTACCAAGCAGGGCTGGAACCATCCCGCCCCGGATGAGGACTGGCAACACGGCTACCCGCACGAATTCCAGGATTTCGTGGAAAGCGTCGCGGCCAACCATGCCCCACTCTCCGGGGGGGAGCTCGCGCGGGACACCATGGCGACGCTGTACAGTGCTTATCTCTCCGCGGAGCGGCGCGGCGCCGAAGTGGAAGTTCCTCGTTAGTGTTTCGGAGTCTCGGCCAGCGGCGGCTCCACGATTGCCCAACCCGGATGGTGAAGGCTTGATTCGTGCCCATCGATCGGGGGTTGTCTCCAGGCCACATAGCTGGACTAGGCATGAGGGGAGGAGTTTAGCTGGGAAGTTCGGCACTTCAAAGGGCTTCCCGTCAGACAATTTTTGTCATCGGATGTTCCACTCTGTGTCCGCCTGTGTTAGGATACGTTCCGGAATGGCGCAAAATGCCCCTGTTTTCAGACTCTCAGGGGCGAAGGGGAGCTGGTGGGTTGGTATCTGACGTGCACTTGAAGACGTCCATAGGCGTTTATTGTCTTAGACGCCTTGGCTGTTCTGTGGTGCGCTCGTTTGGAAAGGGACAACAGGCATGCGTCGTGACCAGCGGGGCTTCTCACTTATTGAGCTGCTGATTGTTGTCGCGATTATCCTAATCATCATGGCCATCGCCATCCCCAACTTCATGCGAAGCCGGATGGCCGCAAACCAAGCGTCGGCTATCGAGAGTCTGCGCATCATCGCCACCGCCGAAGTGACTTACTTCACAACCTACGGAACGGGGTTCTCGACGTCTCTCGATGCGCTGCGTCCTCCCGCTCCAGGCCAACAAGCGGCTTCGACTGCGGCCGGCCTGATTGACAATATCTTAGCGGGTGGCTACAAGAGTGGTTACAGTTTTTTCTACACATCTACCCAGTATAGTGCCAACACCAACATGTGGTACGGATACACTCTGCTCGCCAATCCCACTTCTTTCGGCCAGTCGGGCATCGTGTATTACTTCACTGACGAAAGCCACGTGATCCGGGCGAACACAGCCAATACTGCTTCCTCGACCGACTCCGCAGTGGGCGACTAGACCGCGCCCAAGCCCCCCTTTCATAGCCGATCTCATCGCACAGTCCACGTACAAGCGTTCGAGCACCTGCTTTTGAGGCCGCCTCCGGAGCGCGTGCCACATTTCTGCGCTCCGCAAATCTCCAGCGCCGTGGAAGTCTACCGGCCGGCGCCGCGCGACAGCCTCCGCCCTCATAGGCAGGCGCGGTTGGCGGCGGGACGATAGCCTTTGTCCTGTGCTTCTTTTTGCGTCATGTATTCGCCTTCCTGAGTGTTCCCGTACCAGGTTGTGCCGGCACAATGGTAAGTCCCCGAGCGTGTGTTGACCCAAACCTTCATCCCGGGGTTGCCGGTGCCGTAGGCTTTGTTGACGTTGGACTCCGGGGCCTTTCGAACGGGGTGGTGCAAGATCAAACCGTGCCGCCCAAGAAGAATGGCCAACACCAGCAGCACAAGCGCCGCCGCTCCACCCACCGCGAACCATTTGCGCCCGCTACGAGGACGGGCAATCTTTCCTGGCTGCGCAATGGCCTCTGCGGGCGCGGCAGTCGAGGGCGGCGTCAAGGGCTCGGCCCGCGGCGCATCCCTCGCCAGCGCCCCTACCACCTCACGTACTTGGGCGCAGCGTGCCGCCGGGTCTTTCTCCAGGCAATGCCGCAGGGTTGCCTGCAGCGGCTCCGGCACTTGCCCAAGCTTCTGCGGCGTGCCGACCATGATCTCCATGCTCAGCTCGAAGGGCGTGCCGCCCCGAAAGGGAAACTCACCGGTGGCCATCTGGTAGAGCACCACGCCCAGCGCCCATAGGTCGCTTTGCAGGCTGGTGGGGTTGCCGCGCAAAACCTCTGGGGCGAGATAAGGCAGCGTACCGGCTGTTGCGCCGGCCTCGGCCAGTGGCAGGCGTGAGCTTGTGACCTCGGCCATGCCGCTGCGCGGAATACGGCGCCCCAGGCCGAAGTCCAGCAATTTGATATTGCCCTCTGAAGTAACGAGGATGTTAGAACCTTTTAGATCCCCGTGAATGACCCCACCCTCGTGGGCGCAGGCTAGCGCTTCCGCGATCTGTCCGCCATAGCGCTGCACCTGCATGGGCGGCATGCCGCCTTCGGGGATCAGGTCCGAGAGCGAAAGGCCCTCCACATATTCCATGACGATGTAGGAGCGGCCACCTTCTTCCCCCAGGTCGTAGATGGCGCCGATATTCGGGTGGTTCAAGTTGGAAGCCAGACGTGCTTCGCGGAGCAGGCGAGCCCAGGCCAATGGGTCGTTGCGGAGATCGTCGGCGAGGATCTTGATCGCTACGCGCCGTTCCAGGCGCAGATCGCGGCCCTGGTAAACCACGCCCGAACCGCCTTCGCCCAGACGGTCTCCAATCTCGTAATGTGCCAGCACCTTTCC
>PMYF01000292.1:0-6338 GCA_003171295.1 Acidobacteriota bacterium
CCTTCATCATCCACATTCAGCGAACCGCGCCGCGCGGGAATGGTGCCGTCGTCCACCACTGTGCAGATTTCAGAAGCCACCCGCTGGCCGAGCCGGCCGCTAAACGCGGAGATGCCCTTACGGTTGAAGTCCGCTTCCAACCCGTGCCCGATGGCTTCGTGCAGAAGGATGCCCGGCCACCCCGGTCCCAGTACCACTTCCATTTCGCCAGCCGGCGCATTGCGCGCATCCAATTGCACGATCGCCTGCCGCGCCGCCTCTCGGGCAAAGTGTTCCGGGGCGCGTTCATCCGCAAAGAATTCCAACCCCACCCGGCCGCCGCCCCCGCTCGAGCCGGACTGCAGATTGCTCCCTTCCTGCGCGATCGTGAAGACGTTCAGCCGCACCAGCGGTTGGAAATCCGTGACGATGCGGCCGTCCGTGCCTGCGATCATCACGTGGCGGATCTGGTCGCCGTAGGTCACGCGCACTTGCTTGATGCGCGGATCATAAGCGCGCGCCGCAACGTCTGCGCGCCCGACCAGGGCAAGCTTGTCGGCCAAGTCGCGATCTGTGGAAGGCAACACCACAGGATAGAAGTCGTGCCGCGTCTGGAGCGTGCTCAGGCCGACCGTCGAAACGCGCGCCGGTCCGCTGGCGATACGGGCCGCAATTCTTGCGGCCTTCAGAATCTTCTCCGGGGCCAAGTCGTCAGTATACGCATAGCCGGTCTGCTCCCCTGCCACCACGCGTACGCCGCAGCCCATGGAGATTCCCTCGGTCGCGGTCTTCACCAGCGACTCGTCCACAAGCAGCGAGGACGAACTCGTATGCTCGAAGTAGAGGTCTGCGTAATCCCCGCCCACCACGAGTGCGGTCTCCAGATACTGGGAGAGGTTTAACTCCACAAGTCCGAAGCGGTCGAAAAAGAATCGGTCAGGTTTGGTCATATGGGCAAGCCCAACACGTCCGCGACATTTGGGCCATAGTGAGGCTCCGCGGCACAGGCCCAAAACTCCAACGTAGCACACCACCCCGAAGGTGTCAATTTTGCTGCCATGATTCGAGAGTTACCTTGACGCTCGGAGGAAGCGGGAATTAGAATGATCTATATCTAGCGCACAGCGGTGCGAGAACAGGGGAGTTATGCTGGATGGCGCGATCCCGGAGGGACTTACCTTCGACGATGTTTTGTTGATTCCTGCCAAGTCCTCGATTCTGCCTATCCAGGTTGACACCCGCACCAAGCTTACACGCCATATCAGCCTGAACATCCCCATCATCAGCGCAGCCATGGATACGGTCACGGAGTCACGCCTGGCGATTGCACTGGCGCAGCAAGGCGGCATCGGGATTGTTCACCGCAGCATGTCGATTGGACACCAGGCGCTGGAAGTTGACAAGGTGAAGCGCTCGGAAAGCGGCATGATTGTTGATCCCGTCACGGTTGGCCCGCAGAACCTGATCTCCGATGCGCTCGAAATCATGAAGAAGTACAAGATTTCCGGCGTGCCGGTCACGCAGGATGGCCGCCTGGTCGGCATCCTGACCAACCGCGACCTACGCTTCGAAGACCGCCTCGATCTGCCGGTCGAACAGGTGATGACCAAGGAGAACCTGGTTACCGTGCCGGTCGGGACGAAGCTCGAGGAAGCCAAAAAGATGCTGCACCAGCATCGCGTGGAAAAACTCCTGGTTGTCGATGAAGCCTTCAATCTCCGCGGGCTTATAACCGTAAAGGATATTCAAAAGAAAATCAAATACCCGAATGCTTGCAAGGATGCGCAGGGCCGTTTGCGCGTGGGTGCAGCCCTGGGCGCCACGGGCGATTGCCTGGAGCGCGCGGCGGAGTTGGTGAAGGCCAAGGTGGATGTGCTGGTAATCGATACCGCCCACGGGCATTCCATCCGGGTCCTCGATGCAGTTCAGAACTTGAAGAACAAATTCCCCGACGTGGAACTGGTGGCCGGCAACGTAGCCACCTTTAACGGCGCGTGCGACCTGATTCAACTGGGTGTGGACGGCATCAAGGTGGGGATTGGACCGGGTTCCATCTGCACCACCCGCGTGGTGACGGGCGCCGGTATGCCGCAAGTCACCGCCATCGCCGAATGCGCTCGCGCCGCCCGCAAGGCAGGCATCCCACTCATTGCCGATGGCGGCATCAAGTATTCCGGTGATATTCCCAAGGCCATTGCCGCCGGCGCCAGCTCCGTGATGCTCGGCAGCCTTTTCGCCGGGACCGAAGAGAGCCCTGGCGAGTCGATTTTCTACCAAGGCCGCAGCTTCAAGTCTTATCGCGGCATGGGATCCATCGCCGCCATGACCGCTGGATCCGGGGACCGCTACGCGCAGGAACGCGAAGTGGCCCGCGGGGAGATATCCAAACTGGTCCCGGAAGGCATTGAAGGCCGCGTGCCGTACAAGGGTCTACTGGCAGACCTCGTCACACAACTGGTGGGTGGCTTGCGCTCCGGCATGGGCTATTGCGGCTGCGAGAACATAGAAGAACTGCAGGAGCAGGGCCGTTTCGTGCGCATCACCTCGGCCGGCTTGCGCGAAAGCCACGTCCACGACGTCATTATTACGAAGGAAGCGCCCAACTACTCGCTGGACTAGGGAGGGGTCGCACGTTTTTCTTGGGCTGCCCAGCGCCCCCCTCACTCGGTCCCGCAGGGCGAAGCCACGGTCCCCCCTCAGGGGACGAGAGTTGATTCGAGTTTACTGCCCTCTTCCCCCTGCCGAATTCCCGTGTTCCGAACCTTTCAGGCGATAAGCAAAAGAAGAGCGGCGAGAAAGGCCAGAAGGCTCGAAAAGGCAAAAGGCGCTGCTGGCGAGTAGTGCTGCCAAAACCAGCCGGCGAGCAGGCTCGCCGGAAGCGCGGCAACTCCCACCACCCAATTCAGGACACCGAAGGCGGAAGCCCGGGAGTCGCTCGGCACAAGGTCAGCGACCCAGGCCTTGATCAGTCCCTCGGTCAGGGCGTAGTAGCTCCCATAGACCGCAAAGAGAAACCAAACCAGTTGCGGAGTGGCGATGATTGCGAAGCCTGCATACACACCCGCATAGACCAAGTAACCCGCTGCGATCAACAACCGCCGCGGAACGCGGTCGGAGAGTTTCCCCGCCGGCCAGCTCAGCAAAGTGTAGACCACGTTGAAAAGCAGTCCCAAAGCGGGGGCCGTCCACGCGCTCATGCCCAGGTTTTGCGCCCGGAGGACGAGAAACAGATCGGAAGAATTGCCGAGAGAAAACAACCCGACCGCGGCTAGAATCAGGCGCAACTTACGACCCGAAATTTCGTTCGGACGACTGGCTGAACTCTTGGAGATGGATGGGGGTCGCGCCGGCGGGCGCACTTCTTTCACCGCAAACCATGCCAGCAAGACACTGGCCAGGCCGGGGATCGTGGCCACCCAGAAGACGTTTCGGACCTTCCCTCCAAACAAAGGTAACAGGACAATCGCACTGAGCGGTCCCAGGATGGCGCCGGCGGTGTCCAGCGCTTGCCGCAGACCGAAAGCCGCCCCCCGCTGGGCGGGGTCAACCGAATCCGCCATCAGTGCATCGCGCGGCGCCGCGCGGAATCCTTTGGCGGCCCGATCCCCGAAGCGAATCCAGAAAACCTGTCCCCACGATTGCGTAATGGCCAGGAGGGGTTTCACCAGGTTAGCCAGTGTGTACCCCACCGCAACCAGCGGCTTGCGACGGCGCAGGCGGTCCGAAAGCCAGCCCGATAGCAGGCGCCCGAAGCTCGAAACCGTTTCCGCCGCGCCCTCGATCAGGCCGAAAGCCATCGGCGGCGCGCCCAGCACGGTAACCAGGAACTGCGGCAGCAGCCAGTAGCCAAGCTCCGTGGCGGTGTCGTTGAAGAAAGCAACCCAGGCGATCGTCCAGACGTTTCGCGGCAAGCGAAGGCCGGGTTTGGCAGGCATCTCTGACCCGTCACGTGGTTCACTACCCCCTGCCATCGGGTTCCTCACAAAAGAAAATCCCGGCTCGAAGGGCAACCCTTCGAGCCGGGATTCACGAACTCAGAGGAGCAGCGTCTCTTGCGCCGGTGGAGCACTTACTTCTTTTCGTCGTCTTCTTCAACGGGTGGTGGCGCCTGCTCTTGGGCTTTGGCTTCTTCCGCGGCCTTGCGATGCGCTTCGACTTTCTTGGCGCGCTTCTCAGCCAGCCGCTGAAGGGCCTCGGTGCCTACGAATTCGAGCACCGCCAGGTCCGCGCCATCGCCCCGCCGCCAGCCGGCGTGGACCAGCCGCGTATATCCGCCCTCCCGCGAGGCATAACGCTTGGACAGCTCCTCAAAAAGGAACTTCACCGCCCCGGGATCGAGCAAGTAACTTGCCGCCCGTCGCCGGGCTGGCAGGTCGCCCCGTTTCCCCAGGGTGATCATCCATTCCGCCAGCGGGCGCGCGGCCTTGGCCTTGGCAACGGTTGTTTCGATGCGCTCCCGCAGAATCAGTGAGGTCACCAAGTTCCGCAGCAGGGCTCGCCGGTGCTCCGTTTTCCGGCTCAGCTTCTTTCCATAATTCCGATGTCGCATGATCGATTACCTATCCCTAAACTTGTTGCTGAGGCGGCTCCTGAACCGTCGCCACCGCGTTGCCTTTCTCATCGAATTTCATGCCCAGACCCAAGCCCATCGCGGTGAGGATCTCTTTGATCTCATTCAGCGATTTCCGTCCAAAATTCTTCGTCTTCAGCATTTCCTGTTCGCTCTTTTGAACCAGCTCACGGATGGTCGTGATGTTGGCGTTCTTCAGGCAGTTGTAAGAGCGAACGGAGAGCTCCAGTTCTTCCACCGAACGATCCAGGTTCTCGTTATGCACGGCCGCCGGCCGCTCTTGCGGAACTTCGTGGACCTCTGCCTCCTCCTCGAAGTTAATGAAGATATTCATGTGGTCTTTAAGAAGCTTGGCTCCCAGGCCCACAGCATCCTGCGGTGTTACCGCGCCGTTGGTCCACACATCCAGGGTCAACTTATCATAGTCCGTCATCTGGCCCAGGCGTGCAGCTTCCACGGTGTAATTAACTTTGCGCAGGGGTGAGTGAACCGAATCGACAGGGATGTAGCCGATGGGCAGATCTTCGTCGAAGTTCTTTTCCGCCGACACGTAGCCGCGACCGATTTTCACCCGCATTTCGATGCGCAGGGTGCCGCCTTCGCTGACCGTGGCGAGGAAGACATCTTTATCGAGAACCTCGATATCCGCGTCTTCCTGGATCATATGCGAGGTCACTTCTCCGGGCTTGTCGATATTCAGGTAAAGCGTCTTCGGCCCCTCCACATTCATCTTCAGCGGAATCTGCTTCAAATTCAGGATGATGTCGGTGGCGTCTTCGACCACTCCGGGGATGGACGAGAATTCGTGCATGACACCTTCAATCCGCACGGCGGTAATCGCCGCCCCCTCAATGGAGGAAAGCAGCACACGGCGCAAGGCGTTGCCGATCGTCGTCCCGAAACCACGCTCAAAAGGTTGGGCAGAAAATTGCCCGTACTTGTCTGTCAGCGAATCCGTATTCGCGACCAAGCGTTTCGGTTTCTGGAAACCTTTCCATAACATGGCGTTCAAACCTCCCTTGGAGCCCGCCTTGACGGGCCCGCCTTTCCCGCTCACCGACCCAGACTACTTCGAGTACAGTTCGACGATCATCTGTTCTTGAATCGGGAAATTCACGTCCTCGCGTTTGGGCAGCGAAATGACTCTCGCCTTCAGACCCTCGCGGTTCAATTGCAGCCAGGGCGGAACATTCCTGCCCCCGGAAAGATCCAGCGCACGCTGCACTGCCGCCAGGTTCCGGCTCTTCTCGCGCAGCGCGATTTCCTGCCCAGGGACGACGGCAAACGAGGGGATATTGACCTTGCGGCCCGACACCTGAATGTGCCCATGACGGACCAACTGCCGTGCCGCGGCGCGTGAAGACGCCAAGCCTAGTCGGTAGACGGTGTTGTCGAGCCGCGACTCGAGCATCAACAGCAGATTTTCGCCGGTGACGCCCTTCCTCCGCACGGCCTTCTCGAAGTAGCTGCGGAATTGGTCTTCGAGAATTCCGTAAAGGCGGCGCAATTTCTGCTTTTCTCGAAGTTGTAGTCCGTACCCGACAACCTTGGGGCGCCGGGATTTACCATGTTGCCCGGGAGCGAAGTTGCGCTTTTCGATCTCGCACTTGTCTGTCAAGCATCGCTGCCCCTTCAGGAACAGCTTGATCCCTTCGCGCCGACACAGCCGACAAACTGCTTCACGATATCGTGCCAAACCAACCTCCTCAGGAACGAAATTCGGAATGCGAATTTCGACCTAAACTCTCCTGCGCTTGGGCGGGCGGCAGCCGTTATGCGGAATCGGCGT
>PMYF01000292.1:6354-6819 GCA_003171295.1 Acidobacteriota bacterium
CGCATGCCGTGGTCGCGGGCCGCGTTTGCCACCCGCATAGCCGCCTGCTGGGCGGCAAAGGGCGTACCCTTGCGGGATCCCTTAAACCCCAGTGAACCGGCGCTCGACCAGCACACCACGCGGCCGTCGGAATCCGTCACACTGACGTGCGTGTTGTTGAACGTCGCCTGGACATGCACGACCCCGGTAGGGACAATGCGCTTTTCTTTCTTCTTAAAAACCTTCTTCTTGCCTGCTTTTCCCGCCGCTTTCGCCATGAATCCTCTCTCTGCTTTTGATGCTGTAATAATCCCGGCTACGTCTTTGCCGGAGAGCGCTTCTTGTTCGTAACCGTGCCCTTGCGCGGTCCCTTCCGGGTACGCGCGTTGGTGTGTGTGCGTTGGCCGCGGACGGGAAGGCTGCGCCGATGCCGCATGCCACGATAGGACCCGATTTCAATCAACCGCCGCACATTCATCGCGGTCT
>PMYF01000979.1 GCA_003171295.1 Acidobacteriota bacterium
GACGGAAGTTTGCGCGCTGGAAGACGCGCTCAAAACCGGCGCCACGGCCGTATTTGACGAAAAGTACGGCGCGACCGTGCGCATTGTGAAGATGGGCGAGATGAGCATGGAATTGTGCGGCGGAACGCATGTACAGCGCACGGGTGATATTGGTTTGCTCAAAGTCGTCCACGAATCGGCCATTGCCGCCGGTGTCCGCAGAATCGAAGCCGTCACCGGCAAAGAAGCGCTGGCGCATGTGCAAAAAGCAGAAGAAGAACTCAAAAAAGCAGCCAACTTGTTTAAGACCAACCCTCTGGAAATTGCAGACCGTACCGAAAAATTGCTCAAACACACAAGAGAACTGGAAAAAGAAATTGAAGCTCTCAAGGGAAAACTAGCCGCCAAGGATTCCGGCGATCTCATCAGCCAGGAGCGGGACATCGGCGGTGTGAAAGTGCTGGCAGCGGAAGTGAGCATTGCTGACGCCAAGACACTGCGTGACTTTGGCGACAAGCTGCGCGACAAGATGGAATCCGGCATTATTCTTTTAGGCAGCAAAGCGGGCGAAAAGGCATTGCTGTTGTGCATGGTCACCAAAGACCTGGCCGGAAAGTATCATGCTGGAAATATTATCAAGGAACTTGCGCCGCTCGTCGGCGGCAGCGGCGGCGGCCGCCCCGACATGGCCCAAGCCGGCGGCACACAACCGGAGAATTTAGGCAAAGCAATTTCTGCTTTAGGAAAAATATTGATAAAGTAGGCGACAGTCGACAAGTTATTTCTTGTCATTCCGGGCTTGAACCGGAATCCGATTTTCAATATATTCTGGATCGCGGGAATGACTTCCTTTGCTGCGGATTTATGCGTGTCAAGCTATACATAGCGTCATAAGTAATTGCGCATTATAAAGAACTGTGGTTTCATGAGGGCATGAGACCACTCAGAATTGCTGAGGCAGCAACTATCGTTCTGGGACTTCAGGACGAGATTCGTCGTTCGGAAGAATCCCGCTATGATCATCGGCTCCACGGGGTATTGCTGGTCGCCCAAGGCCTGACCTGCCCGGAGGCGGGCCGACTGTTGGGGGACGCGCCCCGATCGGTGGAGTATTGGGTTCGGCGCTTTGAAGAAAGAGGCTTGGCCGGACTGGTGGAAGGAGAACGTTCCGGGCGCCCCCGCCGGCTGGATGACTCGCGACTGCAAGCGGTGGATCAGGTGCTGCGCCGTACCCCGCGCGACGTCGGCCTGAGCGGCACGCTGTGGGATGGGAAAACTCTGAGTACCTGGATCGAGCGACGCTTTCAAGTGCGCTTGGGCGTGCGTCAATGCCAGTGGCTGTTTCGGCAGCGAGGCTTCCGGCTGCGCAAACCGCGCCCGCTGCTCGCCCACGCCGATCCGGAACGGCAGAAGACGCATAAAAAAACTCCAGGCGTTAAGCGCCGACCCCTCGGTTGATCTCTGGGCTATGGACGAAGTGCACTTCCAACAACACGGTTCGCGCTGCCGGATGTGGGTGCCACCCGAAACCAAGGACCCGGTGCTGCTCCACCATCCCACGCGACGGAGTGTCGGCTATTTCGGCGCCGTGCGCTTGCGCGACGGCAAATTGTTCTTCCGGCGGGAGACGGGCAAATTCAACGCCGTCACTTGCTGGCGGTTTCTCAAAGACCTTCGGGCTGCCGCCACCCGAACGGGCCGGCGCGTGGTGGTGGTTGCCGACAATGCCAAATACCACCACGCCCGACTTCACCGGGAGTGGTGGGAGCAAGCCGCCGCGCGCTTCGCGCTAGACTTCTTGCCGCCCTACAGCCCCGAATTGAATCCGGCGGAGCGGGTCTGGAAACTCACCCGCCGTCGCTGTCTTCACAACCGCTATTTTCCCCAGTTGGACGAAGTCATTCTCGCGGTTGAGGCGGAGTTCGCCAATTGGATTAAACCCAATAGTACGTTGCGCCGCTTATGCGCAATTACATAAGACGCTGCGTTTAATAAGAAAAACTGTATTCGAAAGTCGCGATGGAAGCCATAGGGAGCAGGCCTGCCCAGGCCTTTCCGCCTCCTGGCTACCAGCCTTTGAGCCTGGCGCCGAGGAGCGAAGATCGTTCCCGCTGTCGCTCAAGCGGTGGCCTCCATCAATTTGGTCATCCGCATCAAGTTGTAGGCGGCCGCGGTATAGGTGAACATCCAGGCCACCAACTTCCGGCCGCGATGGCGAACCTTCCGCATCAGACCGATGGTTTTCATCCAACCGAAGATTTCTTCCACGCGTTGGCGTTTCTTCTGACTGACGGCGTAACCGGCCTGGCGGGTGGTGCGCCCATCGATGGCGCTGGAGCGGTGGCGGTTGTTCTGGGCCACGTACGGGGTCACGCGCTGCTCGCGCAACTGCTTCACCAAGTCGCGCGTGTCGTAGTTCTTATCTCCTGCCAGCGTCAGCCGCCGCGCCCCCGCCCGCTGCTTGATCATGGTCAAGGCCGCTTCGCGCTCGGCGGTGCCCGTGGCCAGGGTCAGGCGCGTGTCCACCGCCAAGCTGTTCCGGTTTTCCATCAACACATGACCCAGGTAGCCCAACTTGGCTTCCTGCCCCTTGGCCTTCTTGTACAGTCGCGCCTCCGGGTCGGTGGTGGACTGAGGCGTGTCGTTGCGCCGTTTCTCCCCCCGGAAGTTGACCTCGGGATTGCTCCCACCCGGCGTCGGCGGCGCGGCGCCGCCCGTCTTGGGTTTGAAACTTTTCTGGCTCGCCCAAGCTTCGATCAGCGTCCCGTCCACCGTGAAGTGCTCGTCCGAGAGCAGATTCAGTGCCTTCGCCTGGGCCAGCACCTGCTGAAAGAATTCCCGCGCCACGTCCCCGTCCAACAGGCGCTCCCGATTCTTCGAGTAGACCGTCGCCGCCCAAACCGGGTCGTCCATATTCAGACCCACAAACCAACGAAACAGCAGGTCATAATTCAAGCGCTCCATCAGCAGGCGCTCGCTGCGCACGGTGTAGAGGATCTGCAGCAGCAGAGCGCGCAACAGCTTCTCGGGCGCAATCGAAGGGCGGCCTACCCGCGCGTACAGGGCCGTGAAGCGCTGCGACATCCGCGCCAGGGCCGTATTCACCAGGGGCAGGAGCTGGCGCAGGGGGTGGTCTGGGGGGACGCGTTGCTCGGGAGAAACATAACTAAACAGGGCACTTTGCTGAAGGTCATCACCACGCCTGGGTATTCTCGTATCCTCCTTAGAATCAGCTATACGAGTTAT
>PMYF01000955.1 GCA_003171295.1 Acidobacteriota bacterium
TCTTTGGGCACGCCGTACTCCGCGATCGCCGTGCGGTACACCTCCAACACGTGCTCCGCCGTCTGGCTGCGAAACACGTCCAGCCCCACCCCGTAGCGGGAGTAATCATCGAGAAAGCCGATGAGGTAGGCGTTCTTGCCTCCCAGGCGGAAGGTAAAGATATCGGTCTGCCACATCTGGTCTCGAAACCTGGTTCAAGGAAATAGATCCCCCCTTGTCGCCTTGCGTTTAGCAACGGACCCTCCCTCACACGTGAAGTCTGCGGCCAGCCGGGAATGCTCAGGGAACTGCCGTGGCTGAAGACGCCGTGCGATGAGCACTCCAGCACGTGTCGGGCGAATTGATCCCCACCTTCTTGCCGCATTTGGGCACTAGTCCAAAAAGTTAAAATCCGCCGCCTCGGGCTGTCGCTGCATGTTGCTGATTTAGCAGGGATAAGAAATCTCAAGAAAATGGTGAAAGTGGAATTTCAGATGGTCAATTGGCTACAGGCTTTTGACCACCAGACAGGGATTGCTGCACGCCGGGCTACTTCTTCCCCCACGTTGCCTAACGCTTTCATTTTGCCAGGGCTTCACTCCTTTTCTTAGGCTAGAATGAAAGAAGCGGCTCGCCTTCCGTGATGTGACGGGCAAATCCGTCTGGAAGGAGAAACTGCCGTGAACAACGACTTTTTTCTACGAGCCCAGCAGCAAACGCCGCAAGGGGTTCCCATCCGAAACTAACGTCAAGCGCGGGTTTCCGCGTCGTGCATGGGGACAAAGAGTTGTCCGAGAAGCTCGGCAGAAATGACCTTTGCCCATGCGGCTCGGGCCGCAGGTTTCAAGAAGTGCCGCATGCGGTCGGGGCTTTACGACGGCATCGCACGTGACCATTACAACCGCTAGGTGCTCGAAGGGCACGGCCCATGCTGTGCCCTTCTTCCGTGCATCGCCAAGCACAATCCCAGCCGGTACCTTCTTGCTGCTACTTGCCCGGTGTAGCCCGCATAAAGGCCTGCCGCACCCACCAGATGGCGTAGGTCGAGAACTTATACCCTCGCGTAGGGCACCATCTGCTTCAGCTGGCGGTTCTCCTCTTCCAGGCTCNNCGCCGCGCCGCGCTCACCTCCAACCCGCCGTACTTGGTCTTCGCCTTCCAGCGATAGTACGTCTGGTCACAGATCCCGTGCTTCCGGCTTAGCTCTTTCCCCGGTACTCCCGCTTCCTCTTCTTTCAACACCCCGATAATCTGTTCCTCCCTAAATCGACCCTGCTTCATGGTCAGTTCTCCTCTCCGGCTTTATACCCCAGGAGAACTCACATTTTCACTGGTCCAGTTTTCGGGGGGCAGGTCATTTAGGGTCGCTTTAGTTTACCCAATACTCGTCGTAGTCGCTGCGGCTTGCGCATTGATCTGGAATCTGGGCAGTTTCGGGCCGTGCTGGTGCTGATCGAGACCGTCAGCGGACAGGTCACGTGCTAATTGAACCGGCCAGATGACATGCTAACGACAGGCTGATTCTTTCCTCTTGACATGTGCCAAATGGAGGAATAGCCTCCACTCGGTTGGTGCCCTCGCCAGCCGATGGAAGGGGCGATGTTCGTGAGCCTTTCCTCGGTATGTATCGGTTTCCATTCCGCGAACGACCTCCTTCCCCTCGCTGTCCCTGATTACTGCGCGTTCCTCACAATCGTCGGGTCCTACTTAGGAGGTTCCGTACATGCGAAAATGCGCTTGGAGGGCTGGCCAAGGCGCCCGTAACTGGGCATGGTCAGCACTCGTGGTCATTTGTCTTTTTGGGTGTGTTCCCATCTCAGCCTGGGCGCAAGTTACCTCAGGCTCATTGACGGGCGTGGTCTCGGACCCCACCGGAGCCGTGGTGCCGGCGGCCAAGGTTGTATTAACCGATGCGAACAAGGGCTACGACTACCCTGCGACAACGGATGCCGTGGGGCGCTTTGTGATCACTAACCTTCTGCCCAGCACCTACAAAATTGCCGTGGACGCGCACGGATTCACGACCTTCGTCCAGGGCAACATTTTGGTGGACGTTGGGGCCAGGGTTTCCGTGGACATCCACCTGGCACTCGGAACGACGGCTCAGGCCATCGAGGTGGTCGGCGCCGCGCCGCTTCTTTCCACCCAGGACGCCGTCACCGGCCAGGAAGTGGATCGAGCCTTGATTAACGATCTTCCCCTGGTCGGCCGTGCGGTCTTCGATCTGGCCTTTATGGCTCCAGGAGTCCTCCAGGCGCCGGGCGCCACGTTCGGCCCCTCCAACGGTGGCAACAACTTCTCCTCCAATGGTGGACGGAACGCCGTGACGGAAGTCCTGATTGATGGCGTCGCTGCCACCAGTTATGAACCCAACACTGCCATCAACACTCTGCTCTACACACCTTCCGTGGACGCCGTGCAGGAATTCAAGATCATGCAGAACAACTACACGGCGGAGGAAGGCTTCACCGGGAACACTTACATCAACATGGTGCTCCGTTCGGGAACCAACGCTTACCACGGCAGCGTTTACGAGTTCCTCCGCAACGACAAGCTGGATGCCAACAACTGGTTCAGCAACCAGTCCGGGGGCAAGATTCCTCCCCTGCGGCGCAACCAATATGGCCTCACTTTCGGCGGCCCCATTCGCAAGGATAAGACTTTCTTCTTTGTGGATTGGGATGCCACGCGGGAGCACTCCGGGCAAACCCACAACGC
>PMYF01000140.1:0-5897 GCA_003171295.1 Acidobacteriota bacterium
GATCTGGATGAGTGCTTGAAAAAGCCGGTTCCCAGGCCATCGGGCTGTGCCCCCACCACGCCGGGAAACCACTGGGGATTGACAACAGACAACGAACTTCTTCCCAAGACAAGTTATAATCTCCCGAATGCAACCGAAGTTTGCGGCCATACTCTTTGATGATCCGGGCAAGGCTGCCGGCAATTTGGAGCGCTTGGGGCAGCAATTAGCTCCCACGCTTCTCACGCCGCTGGCTTCGCTGCTCGCCCAGTCGCCGGATCCTGACGGGGCACTGAACCTGTTGGAGCGCTTTGCGCAAGGTGCCTCGCCGCACGTTCTGGGTGAGTTGGCGCGCCACCCGGCCGCGCTTTCCTATCTCGTTGCCATTTTTGGCTACAGCGGGTATCTGGCCGAGACTCTCATGGCAGAACCCGAACTAGTGGTGCAGTTCGCGCGCGACCGGAATTTCACCAAACTGAAATCCCAAGAAGACCTGATGCAGGATTTCGCGCGTTTCTCGACCACCCAGCCGGACCCGTGGCTGGCCGCGTCGCTGGCGCGCTTCAAGCGGCGGAATTACCTGCGGATCGTGCTGAAGGACGTGCTCTGTTCCTCGACCCTGGGCGAGACGACGCTAGAGCTGTCGACCCTTGCCGACGTGATTCTCACGAATGCCTGCCTTTACTGCGATCGCGAGCTGGCCAAGCGATATGGCCAGCCGCAATACCGCGATGCGCAAGGCCGCATCGCGCACGCTGGGTGCAGCATCGTCTCGCTGGGAAAGCTGGGCGGAAACGAGTTGAACTATAATTCCGACATCGATCTGCTCTTCCTCTACTCCCACGACGGAGAGACGGCCGGGGGCAGTGAGCGAGCGTCCTCGATCACCAACAAGGAGTACTTCGTCCACCTGGCGCGTGCCATAACGCGCACGATCACCCAGGCCACGTCGCAAGGGCAGGTGTTTCGCGTGGACCTGCGGCTGCGCCCCGAGGGTGACCAGGGGGACCTGGCGATTTCCTTGAAATCGGCGCGGGAGTANNGAGGCCAAGCTGACGCGCGATTTCTTGCGCGGCGTGGAGGAGTACGTTTACCGTTCGCCCGGGGATTTTGTGGCGGTGGAAAGCATTCTCTGGGCGCGTGAGAGGATTTCGAAGAAATTGCGCGAGAGCCGCGGACACGCGATCGATGTGAAACGCCATCGGGGCGGCATCCGCGATATCGAGTTCCTGGTGCAATGCTTGCAGCGCCTGCACGGCCGAGAGGACCACTGGGTGCGATCGGGAGGAACGCTCTTCGCTTTGCGCAAACTGAATGACAAAGGCTGGCTTTCCGATCGCGATTACGCGGCGCTGACGACGGCCTATGATTTTCTTCGCAAGGTCGAGCACCGGGTGCAAATGGAGGTGGGCCAGCAAACGCATCGGCTCCCGACTGAGGCGGGGGCGCTCGATCGGCTGGCACGCCGGGTGGGAGTGGAGCCGGGGGCGAACGACCGGCCGGGTGAAGCGTTGCTGCGCAAAGTCCGCGAGGCCTTCGCGCGCGTCGATGAAATCTACCAGCGCGTCATCCATCCCCGCGATTCGGGTGTGGCCGGAACGGCTTTTGAATTGAAGCCGGTTCCTGCCCTGCTGCCTGACCCCGGACACCAGTCCCTCGATTCGCTGATGAGCTTTCTGGAAGTTCAGGCCCCGGAGGTGGCGCGCCTGGTGCGCGAGGCCGAACTGCCGGAGTGCGCGCGGAGGAATGCCACTCGGCTGTTGGCCGCCCTGGCCAGTTCGTCGGAGCGCTTCGCGCCGGCGCTCGCGAAGCCGGCGTGCCTCGCGCGCGCCCTGCAAATGGCCGGTGCCAGCGATTACCTCACGGAACTCCTGGTTCATCATCCCGAAGATCTGGAGGTCCTGGATTCTGTCCGTCCGGCGCCGCCCGACCCGTCGACGGAGCAACTCGAGATGGGTTGGGAGCACCGGGCGGTCCTCGAAGCTCATCCCTGGGCTGCAGCCCCCGGGCTGGATTTGCGCGAGAGAATGGCGCTGCTGCGACGCCACTACCGCGCCCGGGTCTTGGAGTTGGGAGCTGCGGACCTGGCGGCCGGCGGCCCCGTATTTCCAATGCTCAGGCGATGGTCGGTCAACGCCATGCGCTCCATTGCCAGCGCCCTGATGATTGCGCGAAACGCCGTGAGCCCGGTTACGGCCGCAAGTGACACCGCCGATTGGCCATTCGTGGTCGTGGGAATGGGCCGGTTGGGGCTCCATGAGTTCGATCTGGCGTCAGACGCCGACTTGGTATTTGTGGCGGCGTCGGAGGTGAGAAGAGAGGAACTGGAACACTGGACGCGCGTGGCCGCGAAGACCCTGGAGATTCTCTCCAGCTACACCCGTGACGGCACTCTGTTCGCTGTGGATACGCGCCTGCGCCCGCGGGGTCAAGAAGGGGAATTGGTCTTAACCGTGGACGGCCTCTGCACATATATCGTGGAACACGCCCAGGTTTGGGAACTCCTCACCTATCTGAAGTCTCACCCTCTGGCTGGGAATGCCCAACTGGGGCAGGAAATCGCGAGTCGGGTCTACGCGGGCATTCTCAACCGCCTGGCTACTTACGGTGATTTCGAAGGCGAGCTTCACCAGATGCGGCGCCGGCTGGAACGGAAAGTTCAGGTTCCGTGGAGCAACACCAAGACGGCGCCGGGTGGCTATTATGATGTAGATTTTGCGGTTTCCTATCTGCGGCTGCAACATCATATCGCGGCCCCGCCAGGAGCCAACATGGTGGAGCAGATTAGGATCTTGCGTGCGGCTGGCGCGATTTCATCCGATGACGCCGAGGTGTTGATGACCGGGGCCGGATTCCTGCGGTCGGTGGACCATATCCTCCGGCTCGTGACCGGGAAGGCGCCCAATGGATTGCCCGAACATGTGGGCCACGCGGAGGCGGCAGAAACTCTGGCGCGCCGTTGGAAGCTGATTTCTGCCGAACAGACACTTGCCCCACAACTGCACGAGACCCAACAACAGGTCCGATATGTCTATCGCCGGCTTGTGGGATCGGAATAGCCTGGGCGGGAACCGGCCGAAGGGTGCGCCGACCGCGGAAAACACTCCACCCCTCACGGGGCGCACCCCTTCATCCCCGACGCCACGCGGTGACGTCGGGGCCTGTTTATGTACCAATCGATCAGGGTAGATTGGGGATTAGTAGTCTCGGCGACGACCGCCGCCGCCACCGCCACCGCCACCGCCGGAGCCTCCGCGATGAGGACGGCCTCCGCCACCACCGCTACCACCGCCGCCTCGGAAGGGGCGCCCACCCCCCCCGCCGGAGTCGGTGCGCGGCGGACGCGCTTCGTTCACGGTTAATCGGCGGCCTTGCAGCGATTGGCCATTGAGAGCAGCGATGGCTCGCTCCATGTCCTCGCCATCGGCCAGTTCGACGAATCCGAAGCCCCGCGATTGGCCCGTCATCTTGTCGCGAATGACTACGGCGGAAACTGCCTGAACACCTGCATTACTGACGAACTCTTGGAGTTCGGTATCCGTTACCTCGTGGGGAAGATTCCCCACGAACAACTTTTGCGGCATGAGATTCTCCCGATGGAGAGGCGATCTCCTAGGATCGCCTGCACCTTATAGATTCGCTCGAAGTTGTCTGCCTCGAGAGCTTTGGACCCTTGCGGATTTCGAGCGTCACGTTTTCACCTTCCGGAAGAGAGCGACACCTATCGCCCTGAATGGCTGGCAGGTGAAAATTGTGCATGGTCTCCGCTTTGGCGGGAAATGAAACCCTAGCTCTCGGCAGCGATCAACCACTTAACTGTTCCTTCTATCCTGACAAAATCACTTGCTGAAAAGACAATTTCTGAAACACAAACGGCCGGTGATCTTTACCACTCACCCTTATGCCGTGGGCCGCAAAAGCGGAGAGCCATGTTGCTCAAGTGGCTGATGCGAGACACAGCGGAGTTACCAGCGAGCCAGCGCATTCTAGCATGCTTTTTGAATTAGGTATTGAAAAAATGAGGAAGCCCCCCCTCGTCCGGCGACAGATTCTCCCGGATACCCGGGGGGGCGTTGACGCCTGACACTCCTTCAGGCATATTCTGAATCGGTGTTTTCGTGCCCTGCCTTCGCCGAGGCAAGCAGCGCGCGGGAACCATCAAGCAAGTGGGAGCTTAATTCCGGCCGGACGCGGCGAGCCTTTCTTCATGGCTAGAAAAGTGATCAACATGACCGAGCCAACAGGCGGTGACGCCCGTAGGGAAATCCTTAAGAAGAATTCAGGGGTGAGAAGCCGGAAGTCAGCCGGCCTCGGGCCGCGCCCGGCCGCCGGCGGGGCGGGGGCGGACCAGGCGGCAAAGGCTGGCCGCGAGGTTGGGCGTGCGGCCTGGAACGACTCGCGCTTCCTGAAAGCGTGCCGGCTCGAGCCGGTCGATGCCACACCGATCTGGCTGATGCGCCAGGCGGGTCGCTACATGAAAGAGTATCGCGATTTGCGCGCCCGGGTGCCGTTTCTGGAACTCTGCAAGAATCCAGATCTGGTTTCCGAGGTCACGGTCACGGCGGCGCAAAAACTGAACGTGGACGCTGCGATTATTTTTGCCGACCTGCTCCTGATTGTGGAGCCCTTGGGGCTGCATCTGGAATACAGTCAGGGAGAGGGGCCGGTGATCAAGCCCCCACTGCGTGCGCCGGCGGACGTCGATCGCCTGCATGACGTTCACCCGGAACAGTCGCTGGGCTATCTCTATGACGCCATCCGGAGAACGCGGGCGGACCTGGACGCAAGGATTCCGCTCATCGGATTTGCCGCCTGCCCCTTTACGCTTGCTTCCTACCTCATCGAGGGTGGCGGGTCCAGAAACTATCGGCACACGAAAGCCCTGATGTATCGTGACCGAGGGGCGTGGCGCGCGCTGATGGAGCATCTGGCCCGGTGCCTGAGCAAGTACATTAACGCACAGATCGACGCCGGCGTGCAGGCTGTGCAGGTTTTTGACACCTGGGTCGGATGCCTCGGACCCGCCGACTACCGTGACTACGTCCTGCCTTATACTCGGATGATGCTGCAGGCGGTTATGCCGGGAGCACCGATTATCCACTTTGGAACGGGCACCGCGATGCTGCTGGAAGCCATGCGCGAGGCGGGCGGCAACATCCTGGGGATTGACTCGCACGTGGAACTTGACGAGGCCTGGGGGCGGCTGGGCGAGGGCGTGGGCGTACAGGGAAACCTCGACCCTGTCGTGCTCTACGCGGACCAGGCATTCATCCGTAGTCGCACCCAGCGCATCCTGGACCAAGCCGCCGGCCGCCCCGGCCACATCTTCAACCTCGGCCATGGTCTGCTGCCCGACACGCCTTACGAGAACGTCGTGGCCCTCGTCGCGATGGTCCACGAGCTGAGCAGCCGGCGGCTCTCTGAAAGTCATACGCCACAGGCGTTTGAAGCGCCACCGTTGAAGTCCTGACCATTAAATGCAGTACAGACCCGCTAGGGCCAATGGCGAGGGAGCGAGGCGCCTATTTTGCAGCCGCTGGAGCTGTGGCCGCGGCCTCGGAACTGCCGTCCCAGCGGATGCGCGGCTGGATGACCTCGCGTTTGATGCGGTGGGCGTGGGCGCGGATCGCATCGAGCATGGAATCCACGAGGACATCGGAAAGCAGGTGCGGCTCGAGGCCCAGGTCGAGCAATTTCTGGTGGCGAGGATTGTAGTAGTGGTGTTCCGCCTCCATACGGGGGTTTGGCAGGTGACGGACCGTGACCGTGAATCCAAACTTTTCGGCTATGCGCTTAACGGTCTCGGCAAGTTCGAGCACGTTGAACATCTCCGTGAATTGGTTGAAGACCCGGTACTCACCCAGCTTCGGCGGGTTGAGGATGGAGAGTTCCACGCAGCGCAGCGTGTCACAAATGTT
>PMYF01000140.1:6042-6817 GCA_003171295.1 Acidobacteriota bacterium
TAAAACGAGCCGGGCTGTTTCGGGTAGGGAAGCACGTCCTTGCGGCCCTTGTATTCGATTTCGATGAAGCCCTCTTCGATATCGATGTTGGGCGTGCCGTACTCTCCCATGGTTCCGAGCTTGACCAGGTGGGCTTGGGGGGCGTGCTCGCGCATGGCCCAGAGAACATTCAGGGTTCCGGCGATGTTGTTGATCTGGGTCAGCACGCAGCGGCCCTGATCGACCATGGAGAATGGCGCCGAGGGTTGTTCCCCGTAATGGACGATGGCCTCGGGTTGGAAATCCCGCATCACGTTGCGGACGAACTCGTACTTGCGCAGGTCACCGATGAAGCAGGGCAGGCGGCGGCCCGCGACCTCTTCCCAGGCGGTCACCCGGTCCTGGAGAGTGCGGATAGGGATGAGGGGCTCGACGTTAAGTTCCAGTTCCCATCCGCGTTTGGAGAAGTTGTCCAGGACCGCCACCTCATGATTACGTGCGGACAGATACATAGCCGTCGGCCAGCCCAAATAGCCATCCCCACCCAGAACCAAGATTTTCAATTTTGCTGTCCTCCCCGTGATGGTCTCATCCTGTTGATGTCAACGCTATCTTAATAGGCTATGTCTCTTTCTGGATAACACCCCAACCCTGGCGGCGCGTCGCACTCGGCGTCGGCTTGCGCAGGAAAACCCAAATGATACGCTCCGGGCCTACTTTCAGCAAGTGATTGGGGTGATAACCTTCCCTTTCCGGCGCACCGCAGGACATTACTCCGACGGCCCCGCCGAACCAG
>PMYF01000368.1 GCA_003171295.1 Acidobacteriota bacterium
AAGATCGCGGCCTGCCGCTCCGGCCCGCCTTGAGGATCATGGATAGGAATCGTCGCTCCGGCGTAATCGACGAAGAGCTTCTCCCCCGCCGCATGCTCTTGCCGCAGCACTACGTCCAACTGCTGTCGCCATCGTTGGTAGAGTTCACAAAAGCGGCTGTAAGCGTAGCCGTCCGGGTGGGCCTGCCGGTATTCTTCCCAGGCGAGTTGCAGCGTTAGATGAGGATGGCGTTGCAGTTCTTCATGGAGTTGGGCAAAATCGGGCTGAGGCTTGCGGATCGGATAGGCGCGCCGCGGGGTTCCTGCAAATAAGGCGGCTTCCAGTTGGCGATCATCCCAGCCTTCCGGCAGCGGCCAACTGACCCCCGCCTCCCGGGCGCGTCGCAGGTACTCAGAAACCGTGCCCTGCGCGATCGAATAACTGCGGGCGATCTGGTGCTGCCCCAGTCCCAACTCGTAGCACAGGCGCAGTACTTCTTTGAGCTTTCGCATGGACAACCTTTTCATGGGCAATGTGGTCCCTCCACCTTCCAGTGGAACCTCACTGCCCAAGATGTTGTCCAGCGTCCTTCGCTAAGCCTGATCCCAGAGGGTACGGGGCTTGGCCCTTACCCTCCACTCCTGGTCCTGTGGAAATCATTCCGAAATGATCCCGATCACCGTTCCAACAACTTGCCAAAACTGACTGACTTAAAATCGGAATCGATGATCAGCTTCATCCCGGAATCGTGATCAGATCAATTTCGGAATGCTGATCGGGATAACTTCGGAATCGTGATCGCCTTGCCCCGGAATCCGCATCTGTTGCGCTGTCTCGTTCCACATCCCGAAGTAGGAATGATCGCTGTCATTTATGTTGGCCTTGCAAGTCGGCTTCCCGCGTCCGCAGGAGCTGACCGGCAATATCCTGGCCTCCGGCGCAACCCAGTCCACGTCAGAGTTGTAAATGACGGTATCGGGAGATCCGATCGGCCCAGCGTATCCGATGGGATGCTGGTACGGCTTCTTGGATTCATACGCTCTAATATGAGAGATTTGGTGATCGTTCCACCACGTGGAATTTGTAGGAGCTTCCTCGGACACGATCCAGAGCACGTTGGGCGAATCGTTTAAGTTGTCTATCACCTTTTCCACATAAGCGTCCTGGAACCTGGTGATGGCATTGGGTGCAGTCATGGTGACAGCGCCGATTCCCTGCTTTGAGTTGCCGGAGTAACCGTCGTCGACACCATTGACGTTGTTGGCTCCGGTGAACGGGTACCCGTCGCTCGAGCAACGGAAAATGTTGAGAAACTCCCCAGTGAACAGGAGACCCCGACGTAGATGCCGGCACTCTTCAGCGCCTGCACGCGCGTGCGCAAGCGATCGAAGTAGCTTTGGTCGAAGTTCGTGAGATCAAATTTCAGGCGGCCGTCGGTGGCGATCCCGGGACCTGTCCTTAGCCACGGATGTGGGCCGACGGTTAGATCCGGCGGAGAACTCCCCGTGCTTGGAAACCCGCAAGCCTTCGGCAATTCCGAGTACCAGAGCAATGTAAAGCTGTGCCCATGCGCGGTGAGGAACCGGACGTAAGCATTGAAATCGAGTGCGTGCGGGGACCCTTCGCTGCCCCAATCCTGAAGTGTGTTTCACGTCTGAGATCCGCTCAGGATAAGGACCTTGCCATCAGCGCCCTTGAAGTAATTAAGGAGAGCCAGCATGAACACTAACATGTCAGAAGGAGTATAGGGCGTAGGGTCCAAAAACTCAACTCAGGGGAGGTCCCTTCCCCAGCAATGTCCGCGAGGCGCAAGTTTCCGTTAGATCAAGGATCGCTTCTCCCTTAGGGGCCTCCCGGGTCCACACGCGTCACGGCTCGGGACGACCGGAGGCAACCAGAAACGCTGCAAGGGATCGAGAAGAAAGCCGACCCCATTGGAGCTTGCTTGATCCTCCCTCAGGCCGCCTCACGATAATAGTAGTTCAGCATTCCCCGTACATTCCGAGATTTCCAACCCCGACTTCAGGAGCTCCCCAGGTGGGATTCTCGGTTGCCATAGAGCGGATGAGTGTCTGAAGTTCGGACGTGATTTTCGGCCGGCCGGGGCGGTGGCGAGAAAGGAAGCGCCCGTGCCACCGAAATCCAGCGCGGTGCCAGCGTACGACCGTCTCCGGCTTTACGATCAGCAGGGCGCTCGACCATCTTGACCACAGGCGCCGGAGTGTTAGCCAGAACAGGCGATCCCACCGGTTCAACTTGGGTCGAGGGTTCTGGCGTTTGAGAACGCCCATCTGCTCCCGCAAGGCGGCAAGCTCAAGTCCGAGGTCATGCCGAGAGCGGAAGAATGCGCCGAACCAGGAACGGAACGCCAGGAAGAGCCGAGGCATCGAGACAGTTTACACGACTGGTTCGACGGGAAGATGGTTTCGGTGCAAGTCGCTCATTCTACAAGCCAACCCGATTTTGATGGCACACACCAGAGCCTTTCCAAGGGAACCGAGTCTTGCCGCCACAAAGTCGGCGCGGCAGGAAATGCAGTCGCAATTCCTTTGGGGATTCTATTTGATAAGGCCTCGCTGATCCAGTATTCTGTCTCCCCAGCAACGGTAGGGAGTCGAGGTCCAGAGGGCCTTTGCGGCCGCGCGCAACAGTTCCGCTTGCCAAGTTGAGGGCTTACCCCCGAGGGTCGCGTCCATTTCTTGATGGTTTGCGAACTACTAACGAGGCCCTTCCTCAGCCCAGCAGACCTGTGTGCTCGCGACAAGGGTCGGGCTAAGGTCCATGCGGCTTCCCCCCCACCCGCTGTGGCGGATCCCTCTTTTCGTCACGGAGAGGGGGGCGTGGAGGGTGGGGAGCGGCACCTTTACGGCACGTCTAGCGCGCACCCTGCCCGAGGCAGGAAACTCGACCTACCTACACAAGGCTGTTGACGTCAAGATCCCACATGATCCTGGTTGAGGAGCCCATGAGCACCCGGTTATCTACTCAAATGTTGCCCAAAGCGCTTGTTTTTGCCGCTGGCGCGTGCCTTTTCTTCGGCCTAAGAGTGCACTCCCAGATGGTCTCGTCGCTCTACGCTCGGGGGTACAACGTAATCCCTGAGCCTCAGCAGGCAAAATTGGAGCACGAGGATTTTCGGATTGGTGCCGGCTGGCGGTTGGAATTGGCTCGGGGGGTCGAGCCGAGTTCCACCGCGATCGAGAACTTGAAAGAAGGTCTCGAAGACCGGCACAGGTTCAAACTGGCCGAGCGCGGAAGCGGTCCGGCGATTCGACTGGAAATCCAGCCCAATTCAGTTCTCGTAGGAGTAGCCCAGGACAAAGACCGGCAAACCCTGGCGCTGCAGGCCTACAAACTGAAGCTCGCAAAGACCGGCATCACCGTCACTGCGAATGCGCCTCCCGGATTATTTTACGGAGTGGAGACCCTGGTGCAGATGGTCAAATCCACAAGCGGGGACCTGTGGTTGCCCGAAGGTGAGATCGTAGACTGGCCCGACGTGCAATATCGAGAGATTTTTTGGGACGAGCAATTCCATTTGGATCATTTGGATATTCTGAAGCACGAGATTCGCCGCGCCGCAGGTTTCAAAATGAATGCCTTTGTGCTGCGCTTGAACGAGCACTTCGAGTATGCGAGTGCTCCGGCGCTGGTAGACCCTTATGCACTCTCTCCGGCGCAATTGCAGGAACTGACCGATTACGGTCTGCACTACTATGTTCAAGTCGTCCCCTACCTCGATGGCCCCGCCCACGTGAACTTCATCCTACAGCGGGACGAATTCGCCCACCTCCGGGAGTTCCCGAACCAAGCTTTCCAGATGTGCTCCACCAATCCCGAGACCTACAAGCTGATGGAGGGCATGGCCCAGGACTTGATGAACGCCAACAAGGGTGCGACGTATTTCCACCTCTCCACCGATGAAGCTTGGTTTATCGGCAAAGCCGATAACGACCTGTGCCACGAAGCCCAACGGGCGAAGGAGTTGGGAAGCCCCAGCAAGCTTTGGGTCGAATACACGAACATGACCGCGAAGTATCTGAAGGACCATGGTCGGGAGGTTATCTTCTGGGGTGAGGATCCCCTGCAGGCGGAAGACATACCCTTGCTACCGCCCTGGTTGATCAACGGCGAAGTGTACAGTTCCGCCTACAATCAGGCGTTTCGCGCGCTGGGCATCCGGCAAATCATCTATACGAATACCCTGCCCGACGACCCGCTCTTTCCCTTCTATTATGTGCTGTCCCCGAAGGAGCAAGTCCATTCCGGGGAAGGAACGACGGAGCGGGCGACGCAAGCTTTCGAGGAAATCTCGCACTCAATGGCTCGTCAACAGGCGGATATTATAGGTGTAGGCGTCTATGCCTGGGGGGATCGGGGCCCCCATCCGGAGACCTATTGGTTGGGTTACGCGGTCGCAGCCTCCGCGGCATGGCATCCCGGCTCGCCCGACCCCCACCAACTGACCCAAAGCTTCTACGATCTCTTCTACGGCAAGGGCGCAACCGCCATGGGCCGGCTGTATCAACTGATGAGCACCCAGGCGCAGTTTTTTTCCAGCAGTTGGGATAGTGAGCCTGCGGGGCCTGTGATGTTTGGCGAGTCTTACGGCATCGGTCCCTACCCTTCGCACCACGCGACCCTCCCCCTCCCCTCTGTACCGTCCGCCGACTATCTACGTCTGCGCAGCAACTGGTCCCAGGAAAACTCGCGGCGGATCGACTTGGTGTGGAAGTTCCTCGGCGAGAACGATGAGTTACTGAACCTGCTTTACAAGAACCTGCCCTCGGTGGAGTTCAATCGCTACAACCTGGAAGTCTATCTCTCCATTGCTAAACTCTGCCGGCAGAATCTCCTCATGCTGAAAGATCTGGAAGAAATCAGCCGGGCTCTGGAAACCGCCCAGGACCAGGCAGCGAAATTACATTACTCCGAAGCTGTCGACGCACTCGACACTGCGCTCACCTTAGCCGGCAGGATCCGCGACGAGCGCAACCAGGCGCTTCACGACGCCACTGGAACCTGGTACGAGACCTGGTTCCCACGGGTACGCGAGGCCAACGGGCGGAAGACGGCCCGCGCTCCCCAAGACTTCGTCGATACGGAACCTACGGAAAAGGCTCGCCGCAGCCAGGAAGGCCTTCTCTACTTGCTTGACCGGGAGTTTGCGTTGCCCTTCGGCCAATGGGTCCACGACGTTCGGGACGCGTGAAACCGTTACGCAACTGCCCATGGCCTGGCTGTCCGCGAGGAAAAGTTCGATTGGCAGGACGCCGAGACGTTGCATGGGCAGACGGTCGATCGCGAGTTGTAGAAGAGAGCGCACCTCGGCCAGGTCTTAAGATTATTGGCTTCCGGCGCAAGACCGGGGACGGCCGAGCGACGGACGCCAGAAGGACACGGCGCCGAACCAGGGGCGGCGGCTCATCGACCCGTGCAGTGGGGTGACGCAGCAAAATCCCCGAAGTCAGCCACCGAAACCCACCGGCCCAAGTCCTTCGCGAATGCGGGTCAACCAGAGCTGCTCAAGAAAGGAGGGCTCACGGTCTGCCTCACCTTTCTCAGCTTTCAAGGAAACGTATTTCGTGTGCGCGGCTATAGCCTTTTCGGCCTGGCCGGCCTGCCGATAGAGAGGCTCGAGCTCTTGATAAGTCTTGGCGATATCGGGCGCGAGAGCCATATAGGTTTCGTAATCGGCGATCGCTTTGCTGGGCTCGCCTTGCCGCGCCCTGACGCGAGCCCGCCAAAGGTAAGCTGGCGCGCCCTGCGGATCGAGGGCTAGCGCCCGATCCAGCTCCCGCTGGCTCTCAGGTAGGTTCGCGGCTTCAAACAGGGCCACCCCCCGTGCTGCGTGGTACGACCCAACCCCGGAATTCAGGGCCACCGCTTGTCGAAGGGTTTCTTCCGCCGCCCGGGAATCTCCTTGCTCGAGCTGGATGACCCCCATCAGGAAGTAGACGTCATCGGGCTGGGTGGTGAGGTGCAGGGCTTCGTCGCAAGATTTTGCAGCTTCGGTGTAACGATGCATCAGCGCATAGGTCACGGCCATTTGATAAGGAATACTCTCCGCATGGGCATCCAGTTGGCGAGCCTTAATAAGCGTGGCCAGGGCGTCGGAGTATAATTGCTCGGACCCTTGCAGCCCGGCGTAGGCAAACAAGTAAGCGACATTCGTGGGATCGGCCGACACCGCCGCAGACAAGTAGGGAGCGGCTTGTTCGATATTTCCGGCCAGCAGATCGGCGCTGCCGCGCAGGAAAGCCAGTTCTCCCCGCGCTCCCGCGTCCTCGGGAAGACCCTTCAGGACTGACAGGGCTTCCGCAGGCTCACCCGCCTTGAGACTGGCATCAGCCAAAAGCAGCTTCAGCGAGGCGTCCTGCGGCATCATTTCGCTGGCGTTTTCGAGCAATTGCCGCGCCTTCTGCGCCTGGCGATGATGCAGGCACAGGAAAGCCAAAGTCGCGGCCAAGCGGGGATTATCTGGAACAGCGTCAACCGATGCATCGATGCGGGTGAGCGCCTTGGAGCTTTCACCCCCTTCGAATTCCGCCCGCACCAAGCTCGCCAGAATCTCGGGGTCCTTGGGGGAATGCTCGCGAGCTCGCTCAAGATAAGGGAGCGCCTCCTTGGACCGCCCCGCATTGACCAGTGCGACGCCGAGCGCAGAGACCGCAGGAACTAGCTTGGGGTCCTTGGTGAGCGCTAGCCGCAGCTCACGAATACCGGCGTTCGCCTCCTGGTGCTGCGCGTAGGCAATTCCCAGGTAATAATGCAGGTTGGCAGAATCATTTCCCAGTTGCTGCGAGCGCTTGAAATGACCGATGGCCGGCCCAAGGTCGCCTGCCGACATTTCCGCGACGGCGAGATAACCGAAATTCGTGGCGGAAGGTTCCTTTTTGATGAGCTCACTGAAAACCTGGACGGCACGCTTGAAGTCCTGGGTCTGCAGGGCTGCCCTGCCGGCGTGGAGCATCTCCTGAGGCGATTGGGCCAGGCTGGGATGGCCCGGAACCACCAGTAGAGCCACGCCCATCAGGACTGCTGAGGACAGCGTCCGCTGCCTCACTGCGCTCCCCCGCGCGCCTGCCGAAGGCGTGTGACTTCGCGCCGAATGGCCTCGAGGTCAGGAAGCAGCAGGTGTTGTTCGTTAATGATCCGAAGCATGGCGGCGTTGAACCAGCCGCTGCCATCCAAGTACTGGATGATCATCCGCCGTGCCCGGTAGTCGGCAACATCGAGGTCGATTGACCGGTAATTCGCTTGCCGCCGGCTGTAATCGAAGTGCAACTTGGCCCCCTCATCGTGCATGCGGTAGCGAATGTTCTGAACGTACTGGAGAGCATTCGCGAAGCGGTCCTGGGCGGCGTAGGCCGGCAGGGGAGGCTCCGCCCGGCCCCAGTTGCGATCCACGACCATTTCCAGGATTTCCGGGATCGAAACCTGGAAGAGGTGGCCGTCCGTGACCTGCGCATGGATGGGCACTTCACGCACGTAAGGAAATTCGGTGGTTCCGGTGGCGGAGAAGCTCGCCAGCAACTGCAAAAACGCCTCCTGCACTTCCGGTGGGGTCGAACGATCCATATAGATAGCAGAGAGCTTCTCGTAACTCATGCCGCAGGGGCCACTCGTGTCCACGACGTTCAGGCTATTCAGGCCGACTTTTCCGTAGTATCCCTCCCGGACGTGCAGGTAGAGGGTTGCCTCGCAGTGCCCGTAGGTTGACCCCGCATTTGTGCGGCAGGGGCAGGGGACAGCGCAAGGGCAGCAAACCACCCCCTCGCCCTTCAAGTGCCAGTCGGCGCCCGTGGAGTGGGCGGTGCGGGAATGGGCCGCCCCCGGTGCATTACTCTGGGCAATTCCCAGAACAGGAACCCACAGAATCGCTATTACAATGTAAAGAAATACGGAGTATCTGATCGTTGTTGCTCCCTAAACCGCCACGCAGCGAACGCGATGATACCAGTTGTTCGCGTATCCGTCTAATCGCGCGGGATCGCGCTCAGCCGGCTGCACCTGGCTCTGGGCATCCTTCGCCCGGGCGACAAGTTCTACGGTGCCCGGCTGAGTCAATTCCATGGAAGCCTTCCAGACCACCCACTCAAGGTCCGTGCCTGAGTCCAGCGTCGCGGTTCGCCAAGTGCTGCCGGCGTCGGCACTCACCTCAACGGAGTCAATCCTCCCCGCCCCCGACCAGGCGAGGCCACGAATTTCCGCTCTCCCTCGCCGCAGGACTGCTCCCTCCTGGGGATCAACGATCACGGACTTCACCTGAACTCGGGGCAACGGTTGCCGGTCGAGTTCTCCGGAAAACGTTTGCCGCGTTTGCTGATACGTCCCACCTTCGGGTGGCAAGGGAGCGGCGGCCACCACGATACGCTCCAGCCATTTCACCGAGTCCATCCCGTACCAGCCCGGAAAAAGTGCCCGCCAGGGCGCCCCGTGCCGGAGCGTCAAGGGGCGCGAATTCAGGCGTATCACCAAGATTCCGTCTGCCAGCGCCCGCTCCAGAGGGACGCTGCGCTTGTAGCCATCCCGGCCTAAGAGGTGGAGATGTGCCGCCGCGCCGGTCGGTCGGGCCATCATAAGGACGTCCTTCAGCGACCAGCCGGCCCAGGCGCCGTTGCTGATCAACCCTGTCGATCCAACTCGGTTCCCCGCGCATTCCAGCACCGCACCGACTCTCCGCTCGCGCAACACCGCAAGGTCGGCTGGCGCGAACTCCTGAGGCTTCTCTACTTCGCCTTCGATTTTTAGAGTCGCAGCCTCTAGGCCTGCAGGCGCCGCAAAGTGATTGCGTATATAAAAATCTTCGACCGAGGTGTACCGCCCCTGGAGCGACCCCAAATCAAATTCCACTTCCAGAGGGTCCACGGAAATAACGTGATGCTCCGCCTTCAGCACCTGTGGAACGAGTAAGCCGCTACCGAGAAGCGTCATGAAATAACGTCGATCCACGAAAATATCCTCGCGCGCACGGGCGGGGTGTCGAATTAGCCAGATTTTCCCTACCGCTTCCTCAAGGGCTTGACAACCCTTTGGAGACCTCAATCTGCGGATCAAGTTGCCGAGCGCGTTCCAGCGCATTTTTCGCGCCCTCTGGGTCGCCCTCCTTCGCCAGAGCCAAGCCCAGGTTGAAATAGGCGCGAGCCTCGTCCGGATTCAAGTCGATGGCCGCGCGAAGCTGACCTATCGCGCCCTTCACGTCCCCAAGCTTCAACAGGACCCCGCCGAGATTGGTGTGCGCCTGGGCAAAATCCGGCCACAGGGATAAGGCCGCCTTAAAAGCCTCGCGCGATGCGCTAAGGTCGCCTTTTCCAAGTTCCTGCATGCCCAGGTTGTATTGGATGACGGCTTGCGCATAGTCGACGCTCGCGCGATGCAGGCGTTCAACCTCCGCGAAGACAGCGACTGAGTCCGGGTGTTTACCCATTTGCTCGAGCGTCTGGCCCAAAACGTAATAAGCCTGCACATTGTTGGGTTGCAGGGATATGGAGCGCCGCAGTTCGGTTTCCGCCTCTGCCAACTCTCCCATGCGGTGCAAAGTAAACCCGAGCTGATAATGAATGTCAGTACTTGACGCGGCCAATTTTCCGGCGTTTCTCAGGACGTCCAAAGCGCGTTGCAGATCGCCCCTTTGGCGTAAGGTGATTCCCAAATTCAATTGGGCATCCACCCAATCGGGGGCGAGTTTCGCTGCCTGGCGAAATTCCTGGGTCGCGCCTGTCAAGTCGCCGCTCTGCTGTAGACCTCCACCCAGCAAGAAGTGGGCTTCGGCATCCCCCGGCAGAAGTTCAACCGCCTTTCGCTGGGCCACCAAGGCTTCCTCGAGCCGGCTTTCTTCCCCGAGCACGGCGCCCAAGCGCATCTGCGCCTCTGAGCTGCCCAAGCCGGCCGCGATGCGGAATTCGTACTCAGCCGCATCCAGTTCGTGCTTCTTCCATAAGGCCGAGCCCAAGTTCAGGTGACCAGGGAAGAAATCGGGCCGCATCGCGACGGTCTCGCGGAATTCTCCAATCGCCGCGTCCGTCTCCCCCTTATCGGCCAGCAGTTGTCCCAGGTTGTTTCGCGCTTCCGCGTACTGCGGATTGAACTTGATAGCGGCGCGGAATTCCTCCGCCGCTCCCTCCGTGTTCCCTTGTTTCTCTAAAGTCAATCCCAAGCTGTTGTGCGCCTCGGCATAAGCGGGGTTCATTTCCATGGCCTTGCGGAAATGCTGCTGGGCTCCGTTCAGATCGTTTTCCTGCAGAAGCACCAAGCCCAAATTGTAGTGTGCCTCGGACCAGTTGGGACGGTCCGCCAGAATCCCGCCAAACTCCGCCACGGCTTCCCCCAGCTTTGCCTCGCGAGCCAGGGTGATGGCCAAATTCTCCCGCGCTTCCAGCAACCCCGGAAACGCTTTGAGGGCGCCACGGAATTCCCGCTCGGCCAACCCCAGATCTCCATTCTCAAAGGCGTCAATGCCACCGGCCAGGTAGCAGCCCGTCGCCCTTTCCGCGTCCTGGTCCTGGGCACAGAGGGGCGGGGCCAGGCAAGCGATTACGGTTGTGAATGCGGCTACTGCGGCGAAGCATCCTCCTGGAAAACCCTGCTTGTAGTTCATCGCCCCGTTGAGTGGCTGCCGGCGTTGCGCGCTCTTGAGCCTCTCCATGAAATAGTACTTCTCTTCCCTTATCGTTTCAATACTCATTCGGCCGGTTCATACTTTCGAGTCTGCCTCCGCAAATTGATGGTTGGGCAAAATGTCGGAATCCTCCTTGACAGCAAGGGGCGGCTCAGTGTAACTTGTTTATCCGAACGACAAAAAGGGCGAAATTCTTCATAAACCATTCGAACCTGGACTCATGAGAGCCGCCTGGATGTCCCTATGGGGGACATTTTAGGTACTAGAAGGTCTCAGCCCCGAAGCAAGAGGCCCTGCCGAGCATGCTGCGACGGGCGCTCTGGCGGTATTCGAGCAAACGTGGCCTCGAATCGGGTATGGCCTGAAGACGGGCCAGGAGACTTCTCGAGGAAGCTCGCCATGCCTCGCGGGCGAGAGACTACCTTCCTAAGTTGAAGCAGGTTGTCCCGGTGACTCGCTGATGTTCAGGGGGATGAAATGGAAAAGGTTAACCGACGGCTGTCGAACCTGGTGACAGGAGCGGCGCTGGTGGCAGTAATCCTGATTTCGCCGGTAATCCTGCGGGCTCAGGCCACGGGCACGATGAGCGGGTACGTTAAAGACTCCAGCGGTGGGGTCGTTCCGAAAGCTAAAGTGACGGCAACGCACGTGCAGCACGGCACGGTTTTCCCAGCGGAAACCAATGGTGAGGGCTTTTACAGCTTCCCTGCCCTGGATCCCGGCGAGTATACGGTGGCCATTGAGAAGGAGGGCTTTCAGCGCAGCGTTCAGACGGACCTGACGCTCTCGGTCGGACAAAATTTGCGCGTAGATGCCACCTTGACGGTAGGAACTTTGACGCAAGAGGTGAGCGTCACTGGCCAGGCGCCCCTGGTTGATACGGTTTCCGGAACCGTTTCGAGTTTGGTGGACGATCGCCGAATCGTGGACCTGCCGCTGAATGGCCGCAATGTCATGAGCCTGGCGGGACTTGTTCCCGGCGTCCTGAACGTGCTCGCTCCCGAATCCCTTTCGAGTGCGCGGTCGGGGCCCATGATGAACACCAACGGGGGGCGCCAGAACATGAACCTCTACACCTTCGACGGGTCGTTCTTTAACAACCCTTCACGGAATACGGGAATGAATTTCCCCCCTCCCGATGCGGTGCAGGAGTTCCGGCTTTTGACTTCCAATTTCGATGCGGAATTCGGACGCAACTCCGGTTCCCAGGCGACGGTGGTAGCGCGCGCCGGGACCAATGCCATCCATGGCGATGTTTGGGAATTCGTCCGCAATGACGCCCTGAATGCCCGCAATTTCTTCGCCTCGACGGTGCCGGCCATCAAAGAAAACCAATACGGTGGGGCGGTCGGGGGGCCGATCAAAAGGGACAAGGCCTACTTTTTCGGTTCCTACCAAGGCTTGCGCAACCGGCCGCAGGGTGTCGCGAACGAGACGCTGGTACCCTCGGCGGCAGAACGTAATGGAGACTTCACGGACCTGTTGCCGGGGACCGTTTTGTCCAATCCTGTCAACCCCAATACTGGTGCGCCGTTCACGACACCCGGGGGCGCTCCCTGCGTGGCGAACAATATAATCGATCCGAGTTGCATCACCACACCTTCCCAGAATCTGCTGAAGTATGTGCCGGTAAGCCCTTCGGAAAGCGTTACGTCTCTAGGCTCCAGCCCCGTCAACACTGAAATGTATTTGGGCCGCATTGATTTGAATCTGAGCTCGAAACAATCCGTATTCGGACATGTTTTTGTGGATCACAATGCTGGCATTTCGGCATTTGGCAGTGGCTCCAACCTCGCCGGATACAACAGCGCGGTAACGCCCGCGGAAACGGATAGCATCGCTTTGAACGAGACGTACACGTTTCGGCCAAACCTGGTGAACCAGGTCGTTGTCGCATTTTTGCGTACCAGTTCTACCTTCCACGAAACCCGCACGGACGTCCCCTCCCAGGAGGGGATCAATATGCCGCAGTATTCTCCCAACGGCACGACCGGAGTTACTGTAAATGGGAGCTTTAATCTCCAGGGCGGCGGCTTTAACCTCTTCAAGAACAACAACTTGCAATTCCGCGACACGCTCACATGGATCCACGGCCGCCATGAATTGAAAATGGGAGGCGAGGTGCTGAAACTCCACTTCCTGCAGCGCTTTATCGGGCCGCCGGGTTTTTCCTTCACGGGGTCACGCTCCAATGATGCGTTTGCCGACTACCTTCTCGGCGCGTTCAGCACGGTGGGCATTTCCTTTGGGCTCGCCGACAATGACGACGTCACCACCGCGCCGAGCTTTTTCTTCCAGGATCGGTTCAAGGCCACCCCTCGCTTGACGCTGACCTATGGCGTGCGCTGGGAGCCCAACTTGTTCTGGCACGATAAGCACAACCGCATCGATACTGTCAAAATCGGCGCGCAATCCACCGTCGTACCCGATGCGCCCCCAGGCATCGTTTTCCCGGGAGACTCGGGCATCCCCCGAACCATTGTCCCTCCCGAATGGCACAGTCTTGCGCCGCGGTTGGGGTTTGCCTGGGACGTCTTCGGCGACGGGAAAACCAGCGTGCGGGGGGGGTACGGCGTTTTCTTCAATCAGGTCAACGCGGACTCCCTGGCCCAACAGAACGCGCCCTACTCCGGGGTCGTTACTGTTTACAACGGCAATTGGACGGACCCGTTTGCTTCCACGGGCACCACGGCCCCACCTGCAGTGTTAACGGGCAAGTTCGGCTGCGTGCCGATTTCTGGTCCTCCCGGCGTAAATTGCCCCCTGTTCCCACTCCCGGTATTTGGTGCCTTCCTGGACGGTAGATTACGGACGCCTTATAGTCAGTCCTGGAATTTGGGGATTCAGCGACAGCTCACGCCAGCCACCATGCTGGAGTTAGGCTACGTGGGAAATATCGGGACCAAGCTGAACAACCTTCGAAACTTCAACCCGGCGCCCTTCCTCCCCGGAACGGTTTACAACGCTTCGACGGGTAGCGAAAATACGGTTTCCAATCCCAACAACACCAATGACCGTGCCCTGTTCGAGCCGGGCATTTTGAGTCCCCTCAGTTGGACGCTGGGGAACGACTTCCGCAGTTGGTACCACAGCTTTCAAGCGCAAGTGACCCACCGCATGAGCCGAGGATTATCGGTGACCTCGTCTTACACCCTCTCCAAAACCCTCGATATGTGCTCGGCGATCTGCGAGGCCTGCGGTTGTGTCTCCAACCCCTTCAATCTGCGCAGCATTCGCGGGCGTGCGAATTTTGATCGCCGGCACGCCTTCGTGGCGAGTTGGCTCTGGTCGCCGCCGGTTAAATTCAGCGAGCATTGGCAGAATGCCTTGCTGGGAGGCTGGAGCTTCAGCGGTATCACCACCATCCAAAGCGGGATGCCCATGACCTTCACCAATGGTCTCGACGTGGCGGTGAACGGAACTCTTGCACCCCAGCACGCCTTCCCCACCGGTCAAGCCATTGCCACGAGTCATCCCAGCCGCTCCGCGATGATCAGTAAGTTTTTCAACCCCGGCGCCTTTATTGATCCCACCTGCTCGTTCACCCCGCAGCCGGGGAATCCGCAGGTCATCGAACAAGAGAACTGCACGCCCATTGGAATCACTTACTCCATGCTGGGGACCTACGGGGCAACAGGCCGAAACATCCTTTCTGGGCCCGCCTTGAACAGCACGGATTTCGCGATCCTGAAAGACTTCCCTTTCAAAGAACGGTACCGATTCGAATTCCGCTCGGAGTTCTTCAACACCTTTAATCAGGTGAGTTTCAGGCAGCCGGATACCGGCATAACCGACGGCGCCGCCTTTGGAACCATTCAGGGTGCCAATCCCGGGCGGGTAATTCAGTTTGGATTGAAGTTCTTCTGGTGATATTCGTAACGTCGCCCCGGGTAACCTCCCGGTTCTAACGAACGGTCTCGAAGGCCAACCGTGATTTTCCGAAAGGCGTGTAACTATTGAACCTAACGACTATCTTCGTGCGTCAAAAGGGAGGGCATCCCATAACGCCCTCCCGCACGAGGAGAAGCAATACAAGAGCGACTTAAGTAATTGCGCATTCGGCTGTAGCGCCGGTTCACTGACCGCCGGTCGCCGCTCAGACCGCGCCGTTACAAGTTAGGGCGCTCTGTGTAGTCCTACTTGTTATGATGCCGGTCCCAAACCTGCCCTTATCGCCCCTACCCCATCCCACTGCAATAAATTCACTACATGGAGGTCTCGGTCTATGCGGAAAATCTCTCGAAGGACACTCCTGAGCGTCTCATCTGGTCTCGTGGGAGCCGCTGCGGCTGCTTCTGCGCTGCCTCGGGAAGCCGCCAGCAATAAGGATTTGCCCGCCGCGCCCTCCGCCGCGGACGATCTGCCGGAAGTGCACCGGAAGAAGAAACTCAAAGTGGTCTTTGTTGGAGCGCATACGGATGATTGGACAGTCTGCGGCGGGACCCTCGCCCGCTACACGGCCCTAGGACACGAAGTGCTGATCATCTCCTTCACCCCCGGTGACTCCGTCTCGATGGCCGATGTGTACCACATGACGCTGGAGGACCTCGCCGCCGCGCGGCGCGACCAAGCCGTCAAGGGAGCGGAGATGATTGGGGCACGTATTATTTTCTTAAAGGAAAAAGACCTGTGGATGCGCGTTGATCCCACCAGCTACCAGGAATTCAATAAGCTTTTAATGCCTGAGAAGCCTGACGTGGTATTGACGATGTGGCTGATGGAGTTTCATCCCGATCACCGGGCGGCTGGCAACCTTGCTTACAACGCGTGGCTGCAAAGCGGGATGAATTTTGGCCTCTACTTCTGCGAGACTCCCGGCGGCACCGAGATGCAACCGCAACAGTTCATTCCGACCCATTATGTCGACGTCGAGTCCGTCAAGAATCTAAGGCGTGAATCCTTCCTTGCAAACGCCTTGATCAAGGATGAGTGGCCGGAGAGCGAACTGTGGGCGAACTTCCGTGGCATGGAATACGGTTGCAAATCTGCTGAGGCCTTCGTCCGCGTCCACACCGTCGCCACCATGCCGGAACGAAACCTGTATCCGAATTGGTGGTATTGGGGAGGATTGAGACTGGCTGGGGAATGATGAAGCCTTCAGAGGGCGGTAGGGTCGGGAACTGGCGCCGTGGCGCGCGGAGACTTCCGCAGCCCCGTTTCCAGCTCCCGCCACATCACACGTAGCGTGCGGATTTGAGCCCGTTGCCGAACTGGTTCAGGCACGTATGGCCAAGAAACTCATGGCACGCTTTCCCGAAAGGTAACCATCCGCCGCCTGGTTCTGCGCAATGCGCTGCGCGATGGCCACGCGGTATTCCTGAGGGAAGGGCCTGCCCAGAACAGCATAGAACAGCGGATAAAACCTGAGGGTATACCAGGGGAGTTTCTTGAAAGTGTCCTTGGCGAAGAAACGGTCCAGCGCATGGGTGGGATCAACTTTGGCTTTCTCCCCCAGGGCTCGCAGCGCCACACATCGCTGAGTCGTGTTGTAGAGGATCGCAAGGTCCCCCTTCGGGTTCAGATCTCCCTGGAAATTGATCAAGACCCCCGCCGGTTGCTGGTGACGCTGGATGAATTCCACGGACTTCTCCCGGTGTGGCAGCTCCCACCCCGCAGTCTTCACCAGCGTCGCGGCGTAGGTGATCGCAGCCAGGTCGCTCGCCTTCGTGTCGGAGTTGCCGCGGTACTGCGGAGCGGGCGAGGGCGAGTAACCCCCATCATCACGTGCGCACTTCTGGAGGAATTTGAAAGTCGCGTCCTTTACATTGAAACCATCGAACTTGGACGGTGAAGACGTGTCGGTACCGGCCCGCGCCCAGGTCGTCACAAATCGGTTTCCCGCTGCCGCCGCAAGCGTCCAGGATAGGAGTTCGCGTCGTGAGAGGTTGCTTCTCAATCTTGTTCCCTCATCTGGACCGTCAGGCTATGCTCGCCGAATGGTTAGATTCCTTCCGCCCCCTGATAAACGCGGCGGCTCTGAGAAGTTCCTCGCCACAACCCACGATATCCAGGAACCTTGGAGGGCTGGACTTGACCCGGCCTAGGTCGCCCCAAGGAGCGGCCCTAGTCAGCAATCGGCTTGATAGGCTTCCCGCCTTCCCACACGGCCGCGAGCTTCTCGGTGTTCCGGATGTCAGCGAGGGGATTCGCATCAAGCGGCAGGAAGTCCGCGCGTTTGCTGGGCTCGATGGTCCCGAAATCGGTGCCCAGAAATCCCGCGGCGTTGTGCGTGGCGCACGTGATCGCTTGTATCGGCGTGAGCCCTGACTCAACCATCAACTGCAACTCGCGGTGCTCAAAGTAGCCGAGGAAGCGGCCGGGCGGCCCAGCGTCGGTGCCGAAGCCGACCCGCACGGCCGCCTCATACAGTGTCTTCAAATTCCTCTCAGCCATCGCCAGGCTGGCGCGGTTATTGGCCAAATCCGGGCTCGCCGCGGAGTGCTCGCGAAACGCTGTGCTCTGGAGTTTTTCCAAGACGCCCGGCAGAAGTCCCTCCTGGAAGAAAGGATCGCCGAGCCACGCGGGTCCATCGGCGTAAGCAAACGTCGATTCATCACGTACCAAGGTGGCAAGATAAATCGTGTTGCGAGCCTTCATGCCTTCAATCAACTCACGGTCCACGGCTTGGTCCCGCACACTGTGGGCGAGCGCATCCACTCCTGCCGCGAGCAGGCCCTTCGCGTCCGCTAGGTAGTATACATGGGCCAGGACGCGCAGCTTATGTCGATGGGCCTCGTCGATGATGGCTCCGTAAATTTCTGGCGGCATCTTGGGCATACGCCCGTATCCGTCATCGAGGGGTGCACGTCAGGAAAGTGA
>PMYF01000637.1 GCA_003171295.1 Acidobacteriota bacterium
TCTACGACCCCGCAGACCCCGCGCCGACGCGCGGTGGCCCTCTCTGCTGCGATGCGACTCACCAGCCTCCCGGCGCCTTCGACCAGCGGCTGGTGGAAAACCGCGAAGACGTGCTGGTCTACACCACTCCCGCCTTCAAACAGGACACCGAGGTGACTGGCCCCGTCAGCTTGGAACTTTACGCGAGTTCTTCCGCCGTGGACACGGACTTCACGGGCAAGGTGATCGATGTATGGCCAAACGGCTACGCACAGAATCTTACGGAAGGAATTCTGCGCGCGCGTTATCGGGATTCCCGGGAGAAAGCCGAGTTCATGAACCCTGGCGACGTGCACAAGCTCAAGCTTGAACTCTGGTCAACTTCGAATGTGTTTCAGGCAGGTCACAAGCTTCGGCTGGAAATCTCCAGCAGCAACTTCCCTCGTTTCGACCGGAATCTGAACACGGGGGAAGACCAGGGCCATTCCACGCACCTGGTCAAAGCGACGAACGCGGTCTACCATGATCGCGAGCATCCCTCGGCGCTGATTTTGCCGGTCGCGCCGTAATAAGCCGGCGCCTCCGGGCCGCTATATGGCGCTCGGATGTTTTGGCGTGGCGAGGCCCGTGCGGGAAGAAAACCGCCCTCTGCCGGGAGGAGAACTGACATGTCGACGATCATGGCCATTGCCGCGCATCCGGGCGATGGTTTCTTCACCATGGGCGCCACGGTCGCTCAGCATATCCACAACGGCGGCCGCGGAGTATTCCTGAACCTGTCGCTTGGGGAAAAAGGACATCCCACGCTTTCACCGGAAGCCTACGGCGCTCTGCAGCAGCAGGCCTCCGAAAAAGCTGCGAAGATTTTGGGGGCAGAGGCGGCTTTCCTGACTTATCGCGATGCGGAAATCCCCTGGAACGAAGAGGCGAATCTCGCGGTCTGTGACCAGATTCGCCGGTTCAAACCGCTAATCGTGCTTACGCATTGGAGTGGAAGCTGGCACAAGGATCACCAGAATTGTCACGCCATCGTCCGCGACGCAATCTTCTACGCGGGGCTGCCGGCGATTGCGCGCAGCCTGCCGGCGCACTCCGTCGAGCACCTGTATTTCGCGGACAACTGGGAGGACGCCGCGAATTACCAGCCCGACACTTATCTGGACACCAGCGCTGTCTACGACAATTGGCTGAAGGCTTGCGATGCCTTTCCGATGTGGCGGGGTGAAACGGGCTTCCGCTACAACGACTACTACCGCAGCCTGGCGGTCATGCGGGGATGCCTGAGCGGCTGCCAGTATGCGGTCGCGCTCATGTCCTCCGCGGAGGAGCGCGTGCGCCACGTCAAAGCTCTGTAGGCATGGTTTGCGCCAGCCGGCACACAACCCCTGGAAATTACCCTGAAAACAGCTCCGCTTGCGCAGGCCCGTGGTTTCCCGCAGGAAGATCATTTCGCGTGGCGATATTTCAGAGTGCTCCGATGACCGGCGCTTGCTTGGCCAGCACCACCTGAATCTGCTGATCCCACAGGGGCCATTCGTGTTTGCCGGGCACCTCGCGATACTCGTAAGGAATCTTCAGCTCCGCCAGCAGCCGCACGAAGTCCCGGTTTTCCTGGAGAAGAGAATCCTGGGAGCCAATGGCGACGTAGAGTTGTGGAATCTCCCCGGGCGGCAGGTTCTTGACGAGGGTGAAGGGATCATTACGCGCCCGCTCGGGGTTGTCGCGCCCACCGAACACACCGTCGATCAGCTTCCTGAAGACGGGGTCGTCACTGGGGCGTTTCTGCCGGACTGCGGCCGCCAAAGCGCCGCTTAGGCTGGCGGCAGCGGCGAACATTTGCGGGTACTTCAGCCCCAGCTTTATCGCGCCGTAGCCACCCATGGAAAGCCCGGCGATGGCGCGCCCTTGGCGCGTGGCGACAGTGCGATAGTGGCTGTCAACATAGGGAATCAAATCCAGCATCAGGAAGTCTTCCCAAGCAAGCTGCGGGTCGGCGGCGCTGTTCGTATAGAAGCCATTGTCGCCTTCCGGCATCACGATGATTTCCTGATATCCACGCGCGTGGTCAACCAAGTTCGTGTAACTGACCCAGGCAGGATAATGGTCCGTGTAACCGTGCAGGAGATAGAGGACAGGGTAGCGGCGCCCCGAGGTCGAGTAGTCGCGGGGCAGGATAATGTTGAATCCCACCGTCATCCCGCCCAAATGCGCCGCACGGATCTCCACCGTCTCGTATTCGGTCCCCAACGCGGGAAATGCGCAGGCCAGCGCCACCAGTCCATGCAGGATGTGTGCCAATCTTCTTCTCATGTTTCCACCTGGGGCAGAGTGATTCCCGTGAGGCATTCTAGTCGTTCGCTGGGATAGCCGCAACCGCGGCCTGCATGAATCCCGGCGCCGGGATTGCCGCGCCCGATTGACACCCCTCCGCCGCGCGTCGATAATGGATTTCCGGCACGAAAACCAAGTCCACGAAAGGCGTCAACAAACGCATGGAAGCTTACTACGACTCCGACGCCAGCCTCGAAGTGCTGCGTCACCAGACACTGGGAATCATTGGATACGGGAACCAGGGCCGCGCGCAAGCGCTGAACCTCCGCGACTCTGGACTGGAGGTCATGATCGGAGGCCTTCGCGATGAGACGGCCGGCCAGGCCGAAAAAGACGGCTTCGCGGTCCGCTCCGTCGCCGAGGTCGCCGAGCGCGCCGACGTCCTGGCTCTGCTGATCCCCGATGAGGTCCAACGCCAGGTCTATACCGACGTCCTGAGCGCCCGCCTCCGCGCCGGGCAAACCCTGGATTTCGCGCATGGGTACAACATCCGCTTCGGTCTGATTGCGCCGCCGCCAGACGTGGACGTCATCATGGTGGCGCCGCGAATGATTGGCACCATGGTGCGCGAGTCCTTCGTGAGCGGCAGTGGCGCGCCCGCCTTCGTCGCCGTGGCGCAGGACGCCTCAGGTCACGCGCTCGGTACGGCGCTGGCCTGGGCGCGGGGCATCGGCGCCACGCGCGCGGGAGTCTTCAAGACGACGTTTGCCCAGGAAACCGAACTCGACCTCTTCCAGGAGCAGGCGCTGTGGCCCCTCCTCTGCCTGAGCATGATGATGGCGTATGAATTCCTGGCCGAACACGGTTTCCCGCCGGAGATGGTTGCCCTCGAGATGTACGGGTCGGAGGAAGCGGCGGAAATACTCCGGGAAATGGCGCGGGTGGGATTCTTCAAACAGATGCGGTTGCACTCGCAGACCAGCCAGTATGGAACGCTTTCGCGGGCGAGCGCGGTTCCCTTTGCCAAGGAGATGCGGGCCTTCATGGAAAACGCCCTGGCGGTTATCCGCGATGGCCGGTTCGACGCCGAGTGGCGCAGCGAGCAGGCCGCGGGCTATCCCGTTTTCAAGCAACTGCGGGCGCAGGCGGATGCGCATCCCCTGAATCAGGCAGAGGCAGAGATGCGCCGCCTGATGCGGCATCCGCCGGAGTGAGGCTTCGCCTCGGTCCCCCTCCAGGGTTTGTTACCATCGCCGATCGCGAGGAGTCATTTGATGACGGAAGCCTATCGTAATTATGTTGCCGGCCAGTGGGTGGAAAGCAAATCCGGCAAGACCTTCCCTGATATTAATCCCGCCAACATCAGCGAGACCATCGGACACTTCCAGGCTTCCGGCACAGAAGATGTGCAGGCGGCGTGCGAGGCGGCGGCCAAGGCGCAGCCGGCCTGGGCGGCAGCGCCCGCGCCACGGCGGGGGGAATACCTCTTCAAGGCAGCGGAACTTGTGGAGAGCCGACTTCAGAAAGTCAGCGAGGAGATGACCCGCGAAGAAGGTAAAACGCTGCCCGAAGCCAAAGGCGAGGTGAAGCGCGCCATCAACATTCTGCGTTACTTCGGCGGTGAGGGCGCGCGCGAGTTCTGCTACCAGATTCCTTCCGAGCGCGACAACGTGTTTTGCTACACGTTGCGCAAGCCGTTGGGAACGGTGGCGCTGATCACTCCCTGGAACTTTCCCAGCGCCATTCCCGCCTGGAAAATGGCGCCCGCACTGGTGGCCGGGAACACTGTGGTAATCAAGCCGGCGTCACTGGCGCCGCTGAGTGCTTATCGAATCGTGGAGGCGCTGCACGAGGCGGGAATTCCCGCCGGTGTGGTGAATTACGTAACAGGGGCAGGCGGCGCCGTCGGCAACACCCTCGTCGAACACCCGGCCATTCGCGCCGTCTCCTTCACCGGTTCGTGTGANNCCTGAAAGATGCGGACCTGGATTTCGCTGCGGATATCCTGGTAAACGGCGCTTTCTTCTCCACGGGCCAAAAGTGTACGGCGTGCAGCCGCGCCATTATTGAAAAGTCCATCTATGAGCCCCTTCTCGAAAAGCTTGTCGCCAAGACCCGCAAACTGAAAGTCGGCAATGGGCTTGAGCCCGGCGTCGAGATCGGCCCCGCCGTTGACGCCGCCCAACTTGCGACCGACTTGAAATACATCGAAATCGCCAAGAATGAGGGCGCCCAACTGGTCTGCGGCGGCCTGCGCTTGACGGGAGGAATTTACGACCTGGGTTACTTCATTGAGCCGACGCTCTTCGCCGGCGTGACGCCCCAAATGCGCATCGCGCAGGAGGAAGT
>PMYF01000850.1 GCA_003171295.1 Acidobacteriota bacterium
AGACTTCCGAGAACCCCGTATCTGGGGAGTTTGCATGGTCGTTGGAGGGAGGGGCTGTTTTCGACAGCAATTGGTAAACCCTTGGCGACTACTCATTACTAATTTCAGGTCGATGGGGTTCTGGTCCCTTTTCAAAGTGCAGTCGTCCCATTTTTTGGGTCAGATCGTTCGGCGGGCTCGCCGAAAGGTAAGTATCCAAGCATTTCCCAAATCACGGTCGTTCGGCCTTGGAAACTCTTGGGCGGTTGCCGATCTCTATTGTAGAATGCACAGGCCCATACGGTTTGCTCTAGATGGCAAGGATGACCCACCCCAAATCCGTTCTTGAACTGAAAAGTGAGTACTGGCGACGACTCTCACCTCGAACACAGGGTCGATGGGTGGAGCAGGCTCTCTGCTATTGGCGAGAGCGAGGATTTCCCCGTATCAGGCTCAATCTTAACGGAATCCGCCATGAGTTTTCTCGGCTTTGCCAGATAGATTCCGATTTTGTTGTGCAGGGCCACGAGTTGCGCGCCTGTACTCTGGGGCTGCGATTGGCCAACTACTTCCACCCACACATGTGGCGGTTGCACTCTAGCCGCTACAGGTCACCTTGGAACGCATTCGCTGATGATGATGTGCTGCGCCTCTGCATCCGTAAGGCGCTCACGCACTGTCACGATCGTCCACCATTAACGCCGAATTCGTTGCGCCGCCAGCTTCAGAGTCTGACCAATACAGCAAGTGTGTGGAATTTCCGTCCGGCCGTCGCCCGCGCGTTGATGCAAATGTACTCCCGGGACGGGGATACGATCCTTGATTTTTGTGCCGGTTTCGGTGGTCGGCTGCTTGGTGCTATGTCACTCAATCGGCGGTATATAGGAATTGAGCCATCGGTCAGGACGCTTCGAGGCTTGGAACGCATGTCGCGGAAGCTGTTGTCGCTGAACCTAAGCTGCGGCAAAGCCAAGCTACTCCACGGCTGCGCAGAAGAGGTTCTCCCGCAACTGCGGTCAAGCTCGGTCGGGCTGGTGCTGACCAGTCCCCCATACTTCGACCGCGAACGCTACTGTCAGGATGACCCGAAGAGATTCCCTCGTTACGCCAGTTACCCAGAGTGGCTTGATGGATTCCTGCAAGCCACGATCGAGGAATCAGCCCGTTTGTTGGTGCCGAGCGGAAAGCTGATACTGAACGTCGCGGACGCTGGCAAGTACAGGATCGTTCGCGATACCCAACGCCTAGCCGCGCGTAACTTTCACCTCCGGCAAGTCTATCATCTGCGGATGCCGGTTCGACCATTTCAGCGGCGGCAGCTCGGTCGTATCTATCGGTACGAACCGGTGTTCGTTTTCGAGCGCAAGCAGAGCTAACGGAGGATTGGCAATCCCGTGTGCGATGCCCGTCTGAGCCAATGCCAACTCCAAAGATGCCTTTAATCGGGGGCAATGCCTATTTAACAGAGGCCATTCAGGATCGACCGGTGATTGACCTGAGCGGAACAGTATCGTTATGACGGTGGGCGCTTCAACTCATTCTGGGGCGGGGATGACTACTGTAGCATGAAAGACCGGAAATGAAATTAAAAAGGCAAAGGCAGAAATCAGAACTATGTAAGGCTGAACAAGCTTTTTAGTGAACTCCTGGCTTCTCACTTCTAGTTCCCGGCTCAGCGCTTTTCTCGCGCTGCTCTCGCAGCACCGCTTTACGGCTCAAGCGCACCTTGTTGCCCTCAACCGAGATAACCTTGACCAACAACTGGTCGCCCAATTTCAACTCGTCACGGATATCGCTAATGCGATGTTCCGCAACTTCGCTGATGTGCAGCAACCCGTCGGTGCCGGGGAAAATCTCGACAAAGGCGCCAAAATCCGCCAGCCGCACAACCTTGCCAAAATAGGTATTTCCCTCGATGTGCGATGAATTTGCTTCATTCTCAATTTTGCTCTTTAGTTCCTTAATATACTGGGGTTTCATTTCGCTGGGATGCTTCTCTGCGAGTTCAGCGTACTTCCTGGCAGCCTCAAAATTTCGGCGTTCAACTTCAATCTGAGCCAGCCGACAGAATGCGAAGTCGTAGTCTGGCTGCAGTGCGAGCACGCGCTCAAACTCGCGCTCAGCCTCGGCCAGCAACTCCGAGCGTCGTCGGGGATCCGTTTGCCCCTGAGCGCCAAAAAGCTTCGCGCTGCCAATGTTGCTCAGCACGCGTATATTATTCGGGTAAAATTTAAGCGCCTCCTTAAATTCTGCAAGAGCCGCTTGGAAAAGTCGGTCCTTCTCGGCGGGATCTTCGGAGCGCCTTGCCGCATACATCTTGGCGTGGCCCAAAGCATTGTGAATTCCCCAACCGATATCGTTCTTAAACTCAGGGTCGAGCCTTTCGATCACCGTCTGCGAGCTGTCGAATGCTTTCAGGGCCTCGTCAGCCGTCCCGAGAGCCTTCTGGTAATAGCCCTCCGCAATCGACTTGAATTGCTCCGATTTCTCACCCTCACGAAGAATTGCCCTGTGTGAATAAACCTGAGCAAGGACCGCCTGAGCTAGCACCGCCATCGCACGATGCGTCTGGCCAGTCGGGTCTTCGCCGGATGCCTTCTCCGCGGTCACTGCCGCTCTCAGGAGGTAATCCTCTGCCTTGGTGTAGGCCTCATCGCGGTACTGGTGGAAACACGACAGGCCTGCATTGTATAGAAGCTCAGTCTGGGGCTTGGCGTCTACCGCGAGCAGCTCTTCGAACTGGCGCGCGGCGTCCTCATGACGACCTTCCAACTCCTGGGCAACGCCGAGATGAAAACGGGCCGCCTCGTATGCCGGATCCATCGCGACGGCCTCTAGGAGCAGCTTCTCAGCCTCGTCGAGGAGATGCCGGTCGAGCGAGCCCTGGAAGGTCCGGAGCTTCTTGAATCCTTCCGTGAATCGAGCAGTCGCGCGCCAGTTGCTCGATGCGTTTGGCCCGGGGTACGAGTCTTGGTCCTGCCGGTTAAGCATTCCAGTCCCTCAGAATGGCATCTATAATCTCATACATTGGATCTGTCAATGTTGTGAGGCCACCCTGTTGAGCGGTCACCGCAAAATCCCACCGCATTACCTCCTTAGTATTATACCTCGAAAGGCTGACCGCTGCTCGCATTATGTCACCCTGCCGATAGATAACGCCGCCGACCTGATAATGCGGCTTGCAGACTATCCGCTCTATTTTGTGGAGAAGCTCACTGACCTCGACACCAGCCAGATCGAGTTTGAATTCTGAAAACGTTTCGTAAGTTGCCGAGCCCATCACTGGTTGGGGGCCCGATTGACTTGAACGAAAGGCGAGCGCTAGACCTCCACGGGACGTCGAGGTAGACTCCGCCAGCATCTGGCGGTCGCGGTAAACGGTTCGGAGCACCGCGGGAAATCCCTTCCCCAAGCCGGTGTCAGTCGAGTCCTCAAAATCGGAGATTTCGATCCGATTTGAACGGGATCCTATCCAACTTCCAACTCCCTTCAGCGCCCCGTACAGAAGCTTGAGGAGCACGTAAAGGACTACAAGACCCAACACGCTTAACGAGAATTTCGTCAGCCACGGATGCACCCAGCCTCGAAGGTAGCGTTCGTAGAATGACTCCCGAGCTTGGAGCACGCGGAGAACGGATAGCCGTGCGGCCTCGCGCTGTTCATCCTTCCCTTCCCGAAAAGCTCGCTCGTAGGCGGCCAGCGCTCGGTCAAATTGATGTGCGTCTTCAAATGCCCTACCGAGATGGAGGTCGGTTTGCACCAGATTCAATTCCTGCAGCGCATGAGTACGGGCGAGCCCTGCCTGAGCCATTTGCTGCACGGCAGGGTCACGGCTCATCATCGCACTTGAGTATTGGGCCTCGGCTTCTTTCAGCAGGCCACGGCTCTCAAGTACGGTACCGTTGTCGAGGTACTGGCGGCCCGGATCCAAAACCGCTGGCGGTTCTTTGGTCGACTGCACCGCACCAAACGAAAGCAAGACATGCATGGAGAGGGTCAGAAGTGCAGCGGATAGCCAAATCCGATTACGTAAACGGGCTGTTCCTTGTCTACTCATAGCCTTTTGCAGCCTCTTAGCCTGTAGGTCCAGTACCAGATTCTAGACCGAAGGTAACACCAACGCCAGCACACAGGGAAGAGGGTTGGTCTACACTATCGACCTTTTAAAAACGTCGCTCTAAAAGAAAATGGCCCATCGCCTACCTACATACAAAAAGGTTCATATTGATCCTTTCGTGACGAACTTGGGCTAGATGACTCGATTGGCTCATTTTGTCAAAAGCCACTGTTGCAAGGCAGTTGCGGTCCCAGGCGAGCACTCGTCCTGAAGCGTCGCCTGCCTGGAAAATGTCCGCCAGCCAAGATAGACCCTCAGTAACGGCGTAGGCAGGAGTTTCGCGCATCTTGATGGGCGACGGTCAAGGAGGCCGTCGCCCATGTCTAAACCACGCAAGAAGAAGCGAGCGCCAAAGCGAATTTTGGCGCTTCCCGACCTCGAACAATCCAAAGCAGCCGTCCTGAACAGCCTCACGTCCAAAAGCGGCCAGCGTAGTTACGATCGCGCCATCAATGACTTCGTCGAGTGGTACTGCTCAGAGCCGGGGCTGGCATTCAACCGCACCGTAGTTCTGCGGTACAGGATCTTTCTCGAACAGAAGCCATACGCACCCACAGCCATCAACCTCCGGCTGGCGGCGGTCCGACGAGTGGCGTTTGAAGCTGCTGACTCCGGTCTCCTCAGTCCGGAATTGGCAGCCGGAATTCGACGAGTAAAGGGAGTGCGCCGGATCGGGGTCCGCGTTGGAAACTGGATCACCGCCGAGCAAAGCAAACGGCTGTTGGGAAGTACGTCCCGGACATCATTACGAGGCAAGAGGAATTGCGCCATGCTCGCCATGTTGGTCGGCTGTGGGCTTCGCCGCGGCGAACTGCTTGCGTTGCAGATTGAATCTATCCAGTTGCGCGAAGACCACTGGGTTATCGCTGACCTGCTTGGTAAGGCCGGACACATTCGAACTGTTCCCGTTCCTGCCTGGGTGAAGGCTGCAATCGATGAATGGAAGGAGGCCAGCGGCATCAACCAAGGGGCGCTCTTTCGGTCCATAAACAAAACGGGCCACGTCTGGGGCAACGGAATGACTCCGAAAGTGCTGTGGGAGATCGTCCGCGAGACCGCTTCACGCGCAGGAATAGAAAAGCTCGCTCCACATGACCTGAGGCGCACATGTGCCAGACTATGTCACCTGGCCGGCGGCGAGTTGGATCAGATACAATTTTTGCTGGGGCACGTTTCGATCCAGACCACTGAGAGATATCTGGGTTGCAAACAGAGGCTTCAAAGCGCCGTCAACGACAAGATGGGAATTGAACCCGAAGGGATCTGCTGATCTCACGAGGGCTGCTGCCAAAGGGGCGGCATAGGTCGCCCCCTTGGCGACTAGGCAGAACCTTAGTTGTAGGACGCGATTCCGGGGTCCAGGGTTCGTCTTTCGTTAGGCTTGAATCGCAACTTGACTTAGAGTAGGAGTTTGAACAAAAGTAATAAAATCGTTCGCGGGATTCTTCGCAGTCGATCTCCGGAGGGTTCAATGCGTCGGCTCCACCTGAATAGAACTTTGTTGTCTTGTGTTGCCGGGTTCTGCCTACTTAGCTTGGTGGCTTCGACTCGAAGCCAGTCCAATTCTGCGAAAGAAACGATGAGCCCACCGTGCCCGAGTGATGACACCGGGTTAACGTTACCCGCTGGATTTTGCGCGACCGTATTTGCTGATGGCATTGGTCACGCCCGCCACATGGTGGTAGGGCCGAACGGAGTGGTTTTCGTTAATACCTGGTCGGGTGAGTATTATGGCCATGATGTTCCCCCTGCCGGCGGATTTCTGGTAGCCCTGCAGGACAAAACCGGCCTAGGAAAGGCTGATGTGATTGAGCGCTTCGGTGAAACCGTTCAGACTGGAGGAGCCGGTGGCACCGGCATCGCCATCTATAAGGGCTCGATTTACGCGGAGATTAACGATCGAATCGTGCGATATGCACTTCCTGCCGGCTCCATCGTGCCACGAGGCGCTCCTGAAACGATCGTCTCAGGTCTGCCTCTGAGTGGCGATCATCCTATGCATCCGTTCATCATCGATGCCGAAGGATCGATGTATGTGGACGTTGCTACCGCGACGAACGCCTGCCAGCTCCAAAACCGCCAACTTAAATCGCCCGGCGCAACCCCGTGTACCGAACTCATGACTCGTGGCGGCATCTGGCGTTATGACGCGAATAAAGCGAACCAGACGTTTTCACCGGCGGCACGTTACGCGACGGGGATACGCAACGCTGAAGGCTTTGCCGTCGGTTCCACCGGCCGGGTATTTGTGACCCAGCACGGACGAGACCAACTGCATGCGAATTGGCCCGATCTCTACAAGCCCTCCGAGGAAGCGACCTTACCTGCGGAAGAGTTGCTGCTTTTGAAGCCGGGCGGCGACTATGGCTGGCCCGAATGCTATTACGACGATCTGGCGCAAAAGCTTGTCCTGGCGCCCGAGTACGGCGGGGACGGCGGCAAACTGGTGGGTCCTTGCGCAAACAAGATCGCTCCGGTCGCCGCATTTCCCGCCCACTGGGCGCCGAACGCCATGGTGGGCTACGACAAGGAACAATTTCCAGCCCACTATCGCAACGGGGTCTTCATCGCCTTCCACGGTTCATGGGATCGTGCGCCATACCCACAGGGCGGCTATAACGTAGTTTTTCAGCCCCTCTTTGGCGACCATGCATCGGGCGGTTGCGAGATTTTCGCCGACGGTTTCGCGGGAGAGGTAAAGACTCCGGACGGCGCCGCGCATCGTCCGTCCGGCGTTGCCGTGGGCCCGGACGGCTCGCTCTTCGTTTCCGACGATGTACGTGGGCGAATCTATCGAATTGTGTATGACGGCCGTTCCAGGGACGATGCCGCTGCGGTCACTCCATGCCCGAGTGCGTCGGCTCCAGCCGGTGAGGTGGTGGAGGCTCTCGCCAAGCCGCCGGAGGGAACGAATGCAAACGCAGGTGCGGCTACATCCGGGAACCTTCCCGTCCCCGAAGGAGCAACCCGAGCGATGGTGGCCCTTGGCGATCGCATTTACCACGGTCAAGTAGGCGGAGCTGCCTGTGCCGGTTGCCATGGTGCGCACGGTACGGGCTCGCCCCTGGGTCCTAACCTTGCCGCCAAAAAGTGGTTGTGGAGCGATGGCAGCTATGCCGGAATCTTGAAAACGATTAGAGAAGGAGTGATGCACCCCAAAGAATATCGCAGCCCGATGCCGCCCATGGGTGGGGCGCAACTCACTCCCGACCAGCTATCGGCGCTCGCCGCATATGTCTGGGCCCTGAGCCATTAATCAATGGAAGTTACGAAGACTCGTGCGAATCCACCTGCCGAGCTCGTGGCCATGCGGCCAGACACCTACTCGGAAAGGCTCATCTCGACCGAAGCGATACGCGCGTCGATTACTAAAGCCTTGGCGACTAGGCAGGAGTAATCAGCGAGGGGTGGACCAGCTTCCGAGTGGCTGACCATTCGCCCAGAATCGGTGTCTAAGTGACCTTGTTCGATGTCCTCGCCGTTTTTCATAAGCCTACACGATTTGATTCAGGCTCACTCATGCTCTGTCGGCGATAGCAGCTCACTCTCGCAGTTGAGCATCTCCAAGTCGCGACGGGCGGGATTGAAACTCTCGCGGCTGCCCTAGTTCGTACGCAGATAGCAGAACGCGAAGTCTTGCACCAGGGGCTGTTCAGAACTGATGACCGGTACCTCCATAACGTCCTTCAGTTCAGAAGGTACTTTGTCTGGCAGCTTGTCGTTCGTGACAAGAAAGCCGCCCGGCCGGAGCATTGCCGTCACATTGGCACGGGCCAGGGATTGCTCGAATGCTCCGTAGTAAAGAAATATGTTTGTGCCGATCACCAGATCATAGGCGCGGTCTGCCGGCCAACTCAGCCGCTGATAGACCACGTTCACATCGAGGGGGATGACTCGCGTCACAATGTCTGGCCTCACTTTCACCGCACGGGTTCGGGTCGATGCGGCGGCCTTCGGCACAGGAATTGGTGCAACCGGTTGCCCTATTTTATCCCCCAGTTTCTGCCAGTACTCGACGAAGTGTGCCCTGTACTCATCGCTCATCGGCCGTTCGGTGTTCCATGGCAGTTGAAGGATATACGAACGCCCTTGGGCGGCGGCTCGTCGAATGCGAGCGACGTGCATGTTCACATTCTCACTGATATCCAGCGTGTCCAGCTCAACCGTACTGGCACTAGAGATCCCCAAGCGAATGAGCGAGTCCAAGACCGCAAAGGGCTGGATGGTCTGCGGAGGATAAAAGTCGTTGCCTGCTTCCTTGTTGGCAAAATCCAATCCCGGACCAACGACAGCAATCCGCCGCACCCCGCCAGGCTTGAGCATTCCCTTCTCCAGCATGGATCGAAATGCCGAGTCCAGGAGGTAATCGGGCCAGAGGTTGGTATCGAGAGAGATACCGCGGTCCTGAAACATCCGATAGCGCCTCTCGTCTTTGGGTTGAGATTTGTATTTGAGATACTCGTCCCCCAGTCGAGCCAAGCTGTCGAGGAGGTACTGCTTCGTTTCAGTCCGCTCCCGCGCCGTCTTTAAGGAATGGCCATGCTTCTCGACGAAAATGCGCATCTCGATCAAACCCTCGGACGGATTTGGAGCCATCCAGGCGTGAATCAGATCATTGGCACGATTCTCGGCGAATGAGTTCACCAGAGAACTCTGCCCGTAGCGCACCAGGAATTCATCATCGATCCGGTATTCCTTGGTAAAGGTCACGCCGAAACGCAACAAGTTGACGAGAGTATCTTCCTCTCCACGAATGAGCCGGTTGCGCACCTCGCGGTCTTTCAGTTGGACCCAGGCTGACCATTGCGTGTCGTTCGGCGGGCCCGCGGCCTTCAAATCGGGCGGGAGCGCGTCCCTCAGTCCACTGAGAACGGGCTCCGCGGATTCGAGAGAGATGAATTCAACACGACCGGAAGACTGGCCGAGGCCTGCTGGAGCAAAGCAAACCAACATCAACGTTACACCGAAAAGAACAGCGAGTTTGTTCCGCATCAGTGCCCTCTGGTTGTTCGATTGGTGGTTATCCCACCTTCGGCCTGTCGATTGCGAGCTGGCTTGCGAGTTCCCGGACCTCAACGCGGTTCCGCGTTTGGACTCGGAAGCCTAATGGATCTGAGACCAAGCGCCTCGTCGATCATATACCGGGCGTTTGAGAACTGGAACCTGACAAGGTTGGTCTGACGGGGCGGGGGATTACCACTCGAAATCGCTTCATTGCTCACCACGGTTTATGCCGCTTGGCCTTGAGGTCGGCGAACTCAGGGATCTAGTCATTCCTGACACCTTGGCGTTTGTGCCCGAGCGACGCGCTACTCGGAAGTTGGCAGGGGTGGACTCGCGCAGACGATTCTCCGGCGTCGAAGGCGATCGGTCCTGCCTGACGCCGCAGGGTGTACCGAACCCACCCGCGCCTACTTTCTTGGAAAACGAAAAATTTAAAAAATCCAGGAAAACGTTGTCTCGCTCTTGGGTCGGGTCCCTTATCGGGGGAATCAGCATAGGAACTCCCCCCTTTGCCAGAAGTGCAATGAATATCGCCGCGCATGTGGGTATTCTCAATTCGATGGAGGTTTGTGACCCAGAAAGATAGTGTGGTGAGGGCCGCCCTTTTTCAGGCGACCGCGCACGCGCTCCACCTGAACGGCGAACCTGCCATAGCGCAGGCGCTTCTCGAATTTTTGATCATCTCGGGCAGACCAGACGGCCAACACCCCGTCCATCTTGAGAGCCGCGCGAGCGGCGGCTATTCCCCGGTCATCATAGAGCCAAGCATTGTCCGATGCCGTAAATGCGGTCGGGCCATTATCCACGTCGAGTAGCACGGCGTCGAACTTGCCAAGGCCCGACCTGAGTGTGACAGCGACGTCACCCATCTCGATCCGCACGCGCTTATCCTTCAGCGGGTGTCC
>PMYF01000310.1 GCA_003171295.1 Acidobacteriota bacterium
CCTGAGCCTGCCTTACCACGACTACCGCAAGCCCGTGGAAACCGAGCGCGCCGACTACGCCGTCTCCGCCAACCTCGGGCGCACGATTGATGCGGTGCGCCAGGCCGTGATCGATGCGCGCGCCTGCCTGGATTGGCTGGAGATGCAGGGCTACAAGGAGTTCGGGATTGTCGGGACAAGCCTGGGCTCCTGTTACGCGTTCCTGACCAGCGCCCACGACCCACGGCTCCGGGTGAATATTTTCAACCACTTCTCCGTAACCTTTGGCGACGTGGTCTGGACGGGCCAATCCACGCGCCACGTGCGCCAGGGCATCGAGGACGGCATTGACCAGGATCGCCTGCGCCGTGCCTGGATGGCCATCAGCCCGATTGCCTACGTCGATAAGTTCATGCGTTGGCCCAAGAAATCCCTGCTGATCTACGCCGCCTGCGACCTGACCTTCCTGCCGCTTTATTCGCACCAGTTTATCGACGAGTTCCAGCGCCGGGGACTGCCGCACCAGCTTGCGGTGCTGCCTTGCGGCCACTATACGACGGCCGAGTCGCCCTTTAAGTACATCGACGCCTATTATATGGCGTCGTTTCTGCAATCGGCTTTCGACTGATACCGCGCCGCGGGTGCGGACCTGACAAGTTATGAATTATGAAACATGTGACGGCCCTAGCTTGACTATTAACAGTTCACAGCCCATGATTCATCATTATGGAGCCGGGGCTCGCACCACCCCATTCGCCCTGATTGCATCGAAATAGAAGTGAGACTACCATCTTCCAGTGGACCCAACCGAGATGAAAATTCCCCATATAAGAGCCATCATGACAAGTAAGGTTTTCTTCCTCATTACCGTTTTGACTCTCGCGGCCAGCGCCGCGGGTGGCGGAGAGGGTTTTACTCCCGCATGTGCGGGCAGCCTGCACGTGGGCAGCTTTCGATTACTGGTCGAGCCGGCCACCGGCGGGGCTCCCCTGCCTCTGCATGACGTCAATATGATCCAGCCGGGCGAGAAGCTTCGATACGAGCCAGTGCATCTGGCTCCCGCCATCAAACACAAGGCCAGGATCGCGTTGTTGCTGGTTCCGGCCTCCGCGCATTTGCCGGACCAGGTACAAAGCAGAGGAGAGAGCAGCGGCGGCGACCAGGATATCGAGGTGCTCGACGCGCAACCGGCGAGAGACAGCGCGGAGTGGGTAGTGCCGGCGCGCACCGCGGTGGTGGGCTTGGTCTTCGGCCCCCACGGCCTGGATGTGAAGAAGGTCAGCTCGCTGATGGCCAAGAATCCCGAAGTGATTTCGGAATTGACCGAATATGCCGACCAAACGGCCAAGGTTGGGGCCTTGATCGCGCTGCTCACCGAATATGAGCAGGCGCCGGATCCCAACCGCAGCCTGGACGCCGCCCTGCAGGGATTCTCTTCGCAATACAACGTGGCGATACCCAAGCTCGATACGACGGCGCCGCCCAATCAGCAAGCGGCGCAGATGCTGCGCGCGGTGGTGCCCTCGCTCCAGACCTATGATCCACTCACCTCCACGCCGACGACGGCGGTGGCACAGACGGCGGGGCTGGCCGGTGCCGTGGCCATGCTTTTCTTCGGAACGCCCGTGGGACTGGTGGCGGGAGGCGCGGGGCTTTTCCTGAACATGCGCACCCTCATGTTTCCCAACACCGACTTCCGCTCCGCCATCGTCCAGCCGCTGGGTTCGAAGGGGCTGGCGCTTTGCGCGAAAAACGAGCCGGAAAAGGCGCGGACGCGCGTCGCTTACCTCTGGATGATGCGTGTTCCCAATGCTCCGGCGCCGGCCGCCTCCCTGGCGGAGACGGCGTATGTGCCGATGGGCGGAAAATGCACGCTGAAGGTCCCTTGCGCCAAACCCGCGGACTCCCGGTTGCTGCTCCGCGCGCGCGCCTGGGAACTGGCTTCCGCCACCCATCGTGCGGAGGTTCCCGTAAAGGTAGAAGTCGGGCCTGCCGCTGATTCCCTCGAACTCGACCTGACGCACGTGAAGCTGCCCGCGGGTGAGTATCGGCTGGCCGCCATGTGGGACTGGGAGCCCTTCCAGGTGGCGGGGAACGTGGACGTGCGGCCCTTGGGCGATTTCTCCAAAGTGAAAATCGCACCAGACTCCGCCGATCACCTGGTTGAGGGAAGCGGTCCCGTGAAAGTCCAACTGAACGGCGCGGATTTTGAGTTTGTCGAGAAAGTCCTGCTCGTGAGAGCGGGAGACAAGAAGGCCACGGAAATAGCCTTCACTCTGCCGAAGGGCAAGGCGCAAGGTGAACAGCAGAGCCTGGAAGCGGAAGTGAATACGTCGGCCCTCGAGGCGGGGAGCTATCACCTGACGCTGACGCAGACCGGGGGAGCGGACCAGGTTGTTACCCTGGTCATCCACCCCCCCAATCCCAAACTCGAAAACCTGCCGTGGCGCGTCAACCTGGGCGAGCCCCAGCAGACCGTGACCTTGCGGGGAACAGGCTTGGAACGCCTCGCGCGCCTCATCAGCCCCGAGGCCACATGGGAGCTGGCGCCCGCGCGGCCGGAGGCTCGCGGCCTGAAGGAGCGCCCCGCGACGATCAAGCTGTTGCCCGCGGCGCACCAGGGCCAACTGATTTCTGCCAGCCTCTTCGTGGAGGAGATCCAAGCGCCCCTCGAGATTCCCGGTGTGTTGCAGGTGGCGGGGCCGCGCGCGAAGATCGTCGGCATAAGCAAATCCTTTGCCCAGGAACCGGATGTGAAGCTGCGCGACGGGGAGATCCCGGCGGGCTCGGCGGTCAGCTTTGCCTTGCGGGCGGAGAACCTCGAGGCGCGGCCCCAGCTCAGCCTGGCCTGCGCGAACGAGGGTTATGGGAAACAGCCGCTCAGCCTCCGCTCTGGAGACAAGAATGGCGCTTCCCAACTCGATTTCGCCGGGGAGGGGCTGTTGTTCCTGTCACTCGATCCGGGTGTGGTGGGCCAGACCGGTTGCCAGTTGTCGGCCACCATCACGACCGACAGCGCGGGAAATTCGGACCCCTTTGCACTGGGCCGCATCATTCGGCTGCCGCACCTCGCGAAGTTTACCCTGACCGAACAGAAACTCGGCGAGCTTTTCGCCGGGATGCTGACCGGCCAGGACCTGCAAATGATCGAGAAGACAGGTTGGGATGCCAAGACGGGATTCCCCGTGCAGGGGATCCCCACGCCTGTGCCCGGCAGCCCGCAGGAACAGACGCTGCAGGTGGCTCTGCCCTGGCCTCCACCTTCTCCCCACGCGCCAGTCTATGTCTGGCTGCGCGGCGAGAGCGAGGGCCGGCTTACCAACGCGATGTACTGAGGCGCGGTCCGCACGCCCGTTGGCGGGAATCGCCCGCCACCCCGATGGGCGGACTTCGAACTGCGGCGCGCGATCGCCTGGTGGGGGCGAGCTCCGCTCGCCCCGAGTGATCAACCGCTCGTCTACGCCC
>PMYF01000924.1:0-3425 GCA_003171295.1 Acidobacteriota bacterium
CGGCGGAGTCGCTCAAGTTCGGCGGGGTCTTTCTGGCGCCAGAGGCGCGCGGTTTTCCAAGCCCACACTCCTGCAGCGGCGGCTGCGGCTCCGGCCGCCATGGCGATCCCGAGTTCAATCCAGAGCCTCACGGTGCCTGGGCTTTCTCCCTGTCTTTAAGGGATTGTTCCGGTTCGCCCTTCGCATGGAGGGCGGCGACATGCGTGCCTGCCGCCGGGGCACGGCCTTACTTCGTTTCCACTTCCACTTTCTCCGAGGGCTTGCTCTCATTGCCTGCCAGGTCGACCGCCGTCACATAGTAGGCAAGCGTCTTTCCCGGCTCGGCGTGGGTGTCGCGGAAGATGGGGATGCGTAGCAAATCCTGGTTCAGGCGCGGGGCAGGCGGCTGGTCCAGTCGATAGACGTTGTAGCCGGCCAGGTCGCTTTCCGAGTTGGCCGTCCACAGCAATTCCACGCCGCCCGCGGCGTAAATGCCCGTCAACCCCTGCGGCGGGGCGGGCGGGAAAACATCGCGCGGCATGACCTTGGCGGCCGGCGAGTCATCGCTCAGGGCCGCGTGGGCAGCGTCGCCAAAAACCGCGCGCACCTGGTAGAAATACGTGCGGCCAAATTCGAATTGTGTATCCCGGTAGGGTGAGGCGGCCGTCTCCCCGATCATTACGAAGCTGCCCCGCTCCGCCGCCTGGTTGCGATAGATGCGATAGCCAGTCAGGCCCCGGAGCGGCTCGCCGGTGAGCATGCGGGCGGGCGGCAGGAAGTGGATTTCAACGGCTTTCTCCGTGGTGAGGAAGGAAATGCCCCCCACGGATTCCGACACGTCGAAAACCGGAACATCCACGAAATTTGAAGGATCACTTTCCAGCGGCCGATGCTGGAATCCGCGCGTGAGCGTGCGCACCGCCAGCACCAGGGTCTGGCCGTGCCCGGTGCGAAATTCCTCGTCCGTCAGGTGAGCGCCGTAGGAGACCTCGTCGCCGCGCGCGTAGGGCAGCCATTCGTTGCGGGTGAGCCGCGTCCACACTTGCGGCTCCGGCAACTTGGATAGGCCCGCGCCCTGGGGTGCGACGCCGCGCAGAATCTCGATCTCCAGGGGTTTTGTCAGACGCGCTCCTTCGACCGTCTGCTGCGGAACGCGAAAGTGGAATTCCAGGGTTTTCCCGATCTGGACAACGGAGAGGTTGGTAATCTTGGCCGGCCGCTCCAGGTGCGGCGGATGCGGAGTCCCTTGCACGCCGCATGCCACGAGGCTACTCACGGCTGAGGCCACCACCAGCGCCTGCAAGATCCGCGCCCACTGCGAGGCTCGGCGCAAAGAAATGTCGCCCTGCGCGGGGATTCGGGCAGCGCCGGGGGCGGCGGTGGGCCGCGTCGAAGGGAGAGGTTTCACAGGATGTATCGGCTGAGGTCTTGATTCTTGACGATGTCCGCCAATTGTTTCTGCACGTAGGCCGCGTCCACCCGCACAACCTTCTTTTTCAGGTCCGGCCCTTCGAAAGAAATCTCGTCGAGAAGTTTTTCCATGATCGTGTGCAGCCGCCGCGCTCCGATATTCTCCGTCGCTTCGTTCACCGCAGCGGCGAACTTGGCGATCCCCTCCAGCGAGTCGTCGGTGAAGCTGAGCTTGATGCCTTCCGTCTCCAGCAGCGCCGTGTATTGTTTCACCAGGGCGCTCTTGGGCTCCTTCAGGATGCGGATGAAATCCTGGGTGCTGAGGGAGTGCAGTTCCACGCGGATGGGGAAGCGGCCCTGCAGTTCGGGGATCAGGTCAGAGGGCTTGCTGACGTGGAAGGCGCCGGCGGCGATGAACAGGATGTGGTCGGTGCGGACCATTCCGTAGCGCGTATTCACCGTCGTGCCCTCGACGATGGGCAGGATATCGCGCTGCACGCCCTCGCGGCTCACATCCGGTCCCTGCCCGCGCTCGCGCCCTGCAATCTTGTCGATCTCATCCAGAAAGATAATACCCGATTGCTCAGTCCGTTCGACCGCTGTGCGCGTGACCTGGTCCATGTCGATGAGCCGGTTCTCTTCTTCCTGGATCAGATATTCCATGGCCTCGGTAACGTGCATGCGCCGTTTCTTGGTGCGCTGGCCGAACAGGCCGGGGAGAATATCCTTGATATTGATATCCATCTCTTCAATGCCCTGTGAAGAGATGACCTCGAAGGCCGGCATGCTGCGGTCGCGAATTTCCACTTCCACTTCCCGCTCGTCCAGCTTGCCTTCGCGGAGCTGGGCGCGAAGTTTCTCGCGGGTGCGCTGGAACTGCTCCGCTGCCGCGGGGGCGCGCGCTGCGTCGTTCTCTCCCGACGTCTTCTCGGTTTTGCGCGCCAGGGACGGGGGCGGCAGCAACAGATCGAGCAAGCGTTCCTCGGCATTCTGCTCGGCTTTCTCCGCGATCTCATCCACTTTTTCTTCGCGCACCATGTCGATGGAAACTTCCACCAGGTCGCGCACCATGGATTCCACGTCACGCCCCACGTAGCCGACTTCCGTGAAACGCGAGGCTTCCACCTTCAGGAAAGGGGAATTCGTGAGGCGCGCCAGGCGCCGGGCGATTTCCGTCTTGCCCACGCCGGTCGGTCCGATCATGATGATGTTCTTGGGAAGGATGTCTTCGGCAATTTCCGGCGCCAGTTTCTGCCGGCGCATGCGATTGCGCAGGGCCACGGCCACCGAGCGCTTGGCTTTGTCCTGGCCCACCACGTACTTGTCCAGCTCCGCCACGATCTGGCGCGGGGTCAGATCGTCAAGGGAGGTGGCCGTCTCGATATTCTCAGGCAAATAGAAAACCATCGCAACTGCTTTCGACTGGGGCGGTGCGCAGGCGGTAGCCTGGGCATCCTGTCCAGGCGCACGCCCCAGATGGCCGTGCTAGATCGGGCGCAAGTGCCAGGGGCCCCATAGGGTCATCGACCTTGGACCTCGGGCTCCGCACACCCTCACAACTCTTCGATGACCACCTGGTCGTTCGTGAAGATGCAGATCTGTCCGGCCAGGAGCATGGCTTCCTGGACGATTTCCTTGGCGCCCATTTTCGTGTGTTTGGCGAGGGCGCGCGCCGCGGCCAGCGCATAAGACCCGCCCGAGCCGATGGCCACGATGCCGTCGTCCGGCTCGATGACGTCGCCGTTGCCGCTGACCAGATAGGTGTTCTTCTCATCCGCCACGAGCAGGAGCGCTTCCAGGTGCCGCAGAGCACGGTCGGTGCGCCAATCCTTGGCCAGTTCCACCACCGCACGGCTGAGGTTGCCGTGGTATTCGTCGAGTTTCTGCTCAAAGCGGGAGAACAGGGAGAGCGCGTCCGCCGTGCTGCCGGCAAAGCCGGACAGAACTTTTTCATTGTAAAGGCGGCGGATCTTGCGCGCCTTCTGCTTCATCACGCACTCGCCCATCGTCACCTGGCCGTCGCCACCCATCGCCAG
>PMYF01000924.1:3434-10011 GCA_003171295.1 Acidobacteriota bacterium
TGAAGTAGCGGGCGGGATATTCCTCGTCATACTTGGCGAAATTGCGGAAGGTTTCCCCCACCCGTTCCCCGTTTAGGTAGCGCGTGATGTGCATGGGGGTCTTGATCCCGTCGAACACCTTGTAGTCCGAGTAGGCGTCCGAGTACTCATCCAGGTCTTCGCTCTTGGGGTTCCGTACCTGGTAAGTGATGCGCATGGGGAGGAAAGTCTGCCGGTTAAAATCCACCCGCACTCTCGTCCCTCCTGCCGCGGTGATCTCGACGCTTTGCGTGGGTGCGTTATCCACAAAGTCAACGCCGCCGCTTTGCACCAGCGCCCCGGGATCGTTGCTGCGCAGGCGCAGCAGGTTTTCGAGACTGTAACGGTTGGAAGTGATCCAGCGCTGCAGTTGCTCGGCGGGCTGGTCGATCAGCCCGTAGCGGTCGATCTCCCAGCCCCGGTCACCGTTGTTGATCAGGATAACCGGCGGGGTCTTCCCATATGAGAAGCGGCGCTTGTCCGGGTACTGAACGAAGCTCTGAAAGGTTTCGAGGCCGGCCGTGGACTCATCCCGGATGGCGTAGACCCGGCCTTTGGTGGTCAGCGCTTTGAAATGCAGGAAGGCCGGGCCGCCCAGGGCCTGGATAGCGCGGTCCAGAAGTTGTTGAGCTTTGGGATCGGCGCGCCGGGCAAGTTGGGATGCCGGCATTTGCTGGGAGTGGAGCGGCAGGGCGGCGGCCAAGGTCAGCAGGGCAAACGCCCCCGTGATGCCGAGCCGTCCAGAGCGAAGCGGTTTAGCCACAGAGAACATTGCCTCCATTGATGTTCACAATTTCCCCCGTCATATAAGTCGACAGGGTTGAGGCCAGAAACAGAATCGGCATGGCCACTTCCTCGGGCTTTCCGAAGCGGCCGAGCGGTATGGCGGAGATCGCCTGCCGGTACTCGCGCCGATTCTTCACGACGGGCGTGGCCATATCCGTATCGATCCATCCCGGCGCCACACAGTTCACCAGGATATGATGCGGCGCAAGCTCCGTGGAGAGGCCTTTGACCAGGCCGATCACGCCGCCTTTTGACGCTCCGTAGTGCGTGTGAAACGCCTCGCCGCGCTGCCCGGCCGTTGACGAAACCACGATGATGCGCCCTCCCTGCTGGCGAATCATCTGCGGGACCGCGTGGTGAATGACCGAGTAAACGCCCTTCAAGTTCACGGCCATCATCTCGTCCCAGTCTTTTTCCGCCATCTTCTGGATAGGCAGCGGCTGGTAGTTCCAGATGCCGGCGTTCGCCACCAGGATGTCCAGCCTCCCAAAGCGCTGCGTGGCCGTCGTCACCAGGCGCCGGGCGTCGGCCATCTTTGCCGCGTTGGCGCGCACCGCCAGCGCCTGGCCGCTGCCACCCAAAGCTTCCGCCAGTTCGCGCGCCTGGCGAGCCGCGTGCCGATAGCTGAAAACCACCTTTGCGCCCGCTTCCGCAAAGAGCCTCACGGTGGCGGCGCCAATGCCGCGCGAGCCACCCGTCACGACGGCGACTTGGTTGTCGAGACTAATGTTCATAGTGGCTCCATTCAATCATCGGTTCATCGGGTGATTGAGCGAGTTAGTGATTGAGTGATTGAAAACCGCAGAGATTTCTGGGCGTTACTCAATCAACCAATCGCTAAATCACCAAATCACCAAATGGACCGATGACCCGATGTCCCGATTACTCTTTCGCTGCCACAAACCTTGACTCAATTGCTTGCCTCACTTTCCCGGAGAGGGTGTCGACGTCCTCCAAAGTCAGCCCCTTAGTTTCGATGGCTGGGTGCACGATCATTTCCGTTTGCCCCGGCCGCACGTGATAGGTATCGGGCTGGAGGACGTGGCGCGTTCCCTTCAGGGTGATGGGCACAATCGGCACGCCGGCGAGGATGGCAATGTGGAAACTCCCACCTTTGAAGGGAAGCATGCGGCCGGTGCGGCTGCGATGGCCTTCCGGAAACAGGAGCACGGATTTTCCATCGCGAATCTTCCGCGCCACAATTTCCATGCTTTTGAGCGCCTGGTGCGGCCGGTCGCGATCGACGGGGATATGTCCCGAACGCCCCAGGTGCCATCCCAGGAAGGGCAGGTGAAATAGCGAGCGCTTGGCGACGAAGCGAAACTGCACAGGTAGATTCACGAAGAGAATGGGAATATCCATGGCGCTCTGGTGGTTCGCGCAATAGATGGTGGTGGCACGGAGGTTGACGTGCTCCAGTCCTTCCACCCGTACGCGGATTCCGCTGGTCTTCAGAATGAGCCATGACCATACACGGGCACAGGCATGCTGCCAGCGGCCCTGCGTGTCAGAGAGTGAGCCGAGCAGGGAAACGGTTCCGCAGATGGCCGTATAGGAGTAGATCAGGATATTGGTGAAGAGTAGGGAACGCAGGTAGCTGAGGAGATAGCGGGCCCGGCCGCCCGCGGGGTATTCTGTGACGGCGTTGGTGGGGGCAGTTTGCATGGCATCGTCAGATTGGCGGCGCGGGGGCGCTGCCGGAAAGTCCGGGCAGTTGCAGGGTGCCCGCCTGCTGGGCTTTCTTGATGGCGCCCACCAGGTAGAGCGATCCGACGGCAAGCACAACGTCGTTCACCCCGCTCGCGGCGCAGGCTCTTTCCAGGGCGCGGGCCGGTACGGGTTCCACATGTATCCGGGCGGCGTGGGAAGGCAGGGCAGCCAGGATTTCCTCTGGCGAGGCGGCGCGCGCCTGCTCCGGGTGCGTCAAATAGACTTCCTCGGCCAGTGGGAAGAGGACCTCGCTGATTTCTCCAATCGCCTTGTCGCGCATGGAAGCGTACACCAGGCGCAGGCGGCGTCCGCCTAGTTCCTGCCGGATGAAGGTGGCGAGAGCGCGTGCCCCGGCGGGGTTGTGCGCCCCGTCGAGCAGCACCAGCGGCCGCGGCAAGATGGGTTCCAGGCGGCCCGGCCAGACGGCGGCACGCAGGCCTTGCACGATGCTACGGCGGGGAATTTTGAATCCTTCCTCCGCCAGGTGGCACGCCGCGGCCACCGCGGCGGCTGTATTCTTTATCTGAAACCTTCCCAGCAGCGGCGAGGTCAGTTTGGCAAAGTGATTGGAGCCGAAGGCCAAGTCAAACGTGTAGCGGCCCTCGACAGCCTGCAGGTTCGAAATCCGCGCGAGTTTCGACATTTCCAGCAATGGGGCACGGGATTCCATGGCGCAGCGGCGAATGACGGCAGCGGCCTCGGGATCTTCCGCGCCTGAAATCACCGCGCGATGCGGCTTGATGATCCCGGCTTTTTCCACGGCGATGGCCGCCAGCGTCGGCCCCAGGAATTCCATGTGGTCGAACTCAATGTTGGTAATCACCGCCACACGCGCATCGGTGACGTTGGTGGCGTCCAGCCGCCCGCCCATGCCGACTTCCAGCACCACGAAATCCACCTTGGCATTGGCAAAGTGCTGGAACGCCGCGGCGGTCAGGACCTCAAAAAAGCTGGGCGGTTTCTCCAGCCTGCCGTTGCCGACGAGGTCTTCGACGGTCGCGGCGACGGCGCTCAACGCTGCCGCGAAGGCGGCGTCGGAAACCTCCCGGCCATTCACGCGCAGGCGTTCGTTCACCCGTACCAGGTGCGGGGAGGTATACAAGCCGGTACGGAAGCCCGCGCTCTCAAGAATGCTCGCCAGCATGGCGCAGGTGGAGCCCTTGCCATTGGTTCCCGCCACGATTGCCGTGGCGTAGCGCTCGTGCGGACGGCCCAGCTCAACCAGGATGCTGGTGATGGCCTCCAGCCCAAACCTCAAGCCATGCAGTTCCTGACCCAGGCCGGCAAGGTAATCCAGACATTCACGGTAATTCATGGAGAGGAAATCCACAGGCCCGTGCGGCAGAAGGCCTGGCTAAGAGTCCCACGCCCGCATCAGGCGAAAGGCCCGCGCGATAAAACTCTTCAATTCCTTGCGAGGGACAATGGCGTCGAGCATGCCGTGCTCCAGCAGAAACTCGGAGCGCTGGAAACCTTCCGGCAGCTTTTGACGGATGGTCTGTTCGATGACGCGGGGGCCGGCGAAGCCGATGAGCGCGCCTGGCTCGGCAATGTTGAGGTCACCCAGCATGGCATAGCTGGCGGTGACCCCGCCGGTGGTAGGATCCGTGAGTATGGAGATGTAAGGCTTGCGGACCTCGTCCAGGCGGGCGAGCGCCGAACAGATCTTGGTCATCTGCATCAAGCTGATGGCGCCTTCCATCATGCGGGCGCCGCCCGAGCAGGAAACAATAACCAGGGGCAGCCGCTTGGCGATGCAGACGTCGATGGCGCGCGTCACCTTCTCGCCCACAACTGCGCCCATGCTGCCCCCCACGAACCGGAACTCCATGCCGCAGATGACGGCGGGCTTGCCTTCGATTAGCCCTTCGCCGGTCAGCAAGGCGTCCTTCATGCCGGTCACTTTCTGGGCCTGTTTCAGGCGGTCCCGGTAGGCTTTAGTGTCCCTGAATTTCAGCGGGTCCGTGGAGGCGATCGTCGCATCGTGCTCCGTGTACTGGCCTTCGTCAAACAGCATTTCCAGCCGCGCGTGCGAGCCCAGTTTGAAATGATGGCTACACTTGGGGCAGCACTGCAAATTGGCTTCCAGGTCCTTCTTCCAGAGAATCTGTTTGCACCCGTCACACTTCACCCAAAGGCCTTCGGTTTGGACGCGCGTCTCCTTGGGCGTTTCGAGCGGCTGCTTCTCTTTGCGAAACCAAGTCATAGCGGAATTTCTTCATTGAGTCATTGGGTGATTGGATGATTGAAGAACCATGACTCGACCACTCAATCGCTCAATATTCAATTCCTCTTTGCGCGAGGACACCTTTCTGATAAGGATGTTTCACTTCTCGCATTTCGGTGACCATGTCGGCCACCTCCTGGAGCGCCGGGTGGGCGTTCCGGCCGGTCAGAATNNGTCGTACCGCTCACTCAGGATCTCGCCGCGCGCGAACTGCCAAGCCTCCTCCACCCGCCGCACATCTTCCGGATGAGGTTTTTCCGCGCCGACCTTTACGAAGCCGCGGCCCATGGGAAGAATTTTCAACCGCTCCTCGCCCAGCATCTTCGCCGCGTCCAGCTCACCATAATGCCACGAACCTTTAATGAATTGCACCATTAAGACTTTCAGGCCCTGTCCCACGGCCCGCAAGGCCGTTCCCAGGGCCGCCGTAGTCTTGCCCTTGCCCGGCCCGGTCAGAACGATGATTAACCCTTTCCGGTTTTCTGGCAAGAGCGCCTCCTATTGGCCCATCGGGTGATCGGATGAGCACTTGACCGGATCACCCGATCTCCCGATCACATGAGACGGCTGCGTTTCTTAGCGCGGGTAAGGGAAGCCGCGCAAGATTGTGAAGCCGCGATAGATCTGTTCGAGCAACAGTGTGCGGGCCCAATCGCGCGTCAGGGTCAGGCGCGAAAGCGCCAGCAGGACGTCGGCCTGCTGGCGAAAGGTCGCGGAGAATCCCTCCGGTCCCCCCACCAGGAAGGCCAGCTCGCGCGTGCCGCGCAAGGCTTCCTGGCCCAACCATTCGGCGAACTCCTTCGACGTCTGCTCGCGCCCGCGTTCGTCCACCAGGACTTTCGTTGCCCCACGCAGCTTTTCGAGGAGGGCCCGTTCGGGGCTCGAAAGTCCCGGCTTGCGGCCCTGGCCCGCGCCGCGCAGAGGGGGCAGTTCCTCCAGGCTGACGCGGGTGAAGTGCTCAATTCGGCCCGCCAAGTCCTGCTGCAGGGCCCGCAAGTGGGCGTTCTTGGTCTTGCCTTCCCAGAGAATACGAATGCGCATGGCAAAGCGTCGCTACACGATAACCATTTCAGCAGCCGACAATTTCCTCTACCGTCAAGCGCGGCGCGTTTTTCCAAAGGCGCTCCAGGTCGTAGAACTGCCGCGCGCGTTCGGAAAAAACGTGGACGATGAAATTCAGGTAGTCCACCAGGATCCACTCGCCTTGGGCGTACCCTTCTACGTGGGTCGGAGCGTACCCGGACTTCTTCAATTCTTCGACGATGGCATCGCCGATCGCCTGGGTGTGGCGGGTGGAGGTGCCCGAACAAATCAGGAAGTAGCTGGTGAATGAGCAGCTTGCCCCCAGATCCAAGACGCGCAATTCCAAAGCCTTGTGATCCTGGGCGGCCTGGACCGCTTCGCGCAGTTGTGAGATCATAGCTCGACTCGCCTCCCGTCCGTGTGGAGGCAGTACAAACCCTCCTTCAAAATGTATTCTTCCACAAGCGGAGGAACAAGGCCAGTGATGGGACGGCAAGCGCGGACCGCCTGCCGGATATCGCGCGAGGCGACGGGCGCCTCCACGCCGCGCAGCAGGTGGAAGGCGCCGCGGCGCCCCCGGAGCTTTGTCGCCGGCGCAGGAAGGCGACGTGCGGGCACGAGGTCAGCCGGCACCCCCTGGCGCAGCGCGCCCACCTCGAAACCGGGCCGCGACACCACGATGAACTCGACCAAGGCGAGCAAGCGGCGGAACTCCTTCCAGTGCGGCAAATCAAGGAAGGCGTCGGCGCCCAGCAGGAAGTAGAGGCGGTCGTTCGGTTGCAGCCGGCGCCGCACCGCGCGCACCGTGTCGAT
>PMYF01000124.1:0-2039 GCA_003171295.1 Acidobacteriota bacterium
TGGCGAGATCCCAACGTCCGGAAGCAGAAGTACTACCAGAACGCGGCGAGTTACATCAACAAAGGGAAATACCGTGAGGCCGCCATTTTGCTCCAAAATGCCATCAAGCTCGACCCAGCCTACGCGGACGCGCATTACGAGCTGGCGAAGTGCTACCTGAAGTTGGGGATATGGAAGGGTGCCTTCGCCGAACTCAAACAGACGGTTGAGGTTGCGCCAAGCAATTGGAAAGCCCAACTGGATTTGGGCAATATGCTCCTCGCCGGCAAGGAATACGGGGAGGCGGAGAGCAAGGCAAAACTCGTCCTGGCGGCGGACCCGCAGAATGTGGATGCGCACACGCTATTGGCCAAGGTGACGGCGGCGCTCGGCGATTCCCAAGGCTCTCTGGACGAAATGCAGCAAGCCATTCGGATTGCCCCGGACCGCTCCAATTCCTACCTGAACCTGGCCCGGCTGCAAGTCGAAGCCAAGCAGTTCCCGGCAGCAGAGGGCAGTTATAAGAAAGCGATGGCGCTTGATCCCCGATCGGCGACGCCGGTAATGGCCTTTGGGGCCTACTATGCGCAACGCCACCGCCTCCCGGAAGCAGAGCAGCAGTTCCGGCACGCCATCGAGATTGAACCCAAGAACCCCGTCCCCCGCGGAAACTTGGCGCACCTCTACATGGCGGAGGGGAAGAAAGATGATGCGGTCGAGGTCTTGAAGCAAGCCAAGCAGGCCCTCAGCGACCAGCCGGAGGGCTACCGCATGCTGGCTGACTTCTACCTTCAGACCGGCCAAATCGATAAGGCCTTCGAGGAGTATTCCGCCCTTTATCGCGAACACCCGAAGGATTTCCAGGCCAAGGCAAACTACGCGCAGCTTCTGATTGCGAAGAATCGTTTGGACGAGGCCACGAAAGTCAACGACGAGGTCGTGAAGGAGTTTCCTAAAAACCCGGAGGGACTCCTCACCCGGGCCCAGATCTGGGTTCGCCAGGGCCGGGCAAACGACGCCATGCCCTTGCTCCAGTCGGCCCTGAAGGCGGACCCGAACAACGCCTTGGTTCACTATTACACGGGACTTGCCCAGGTACAGGCGGGCAAGTCTGACTTGGCCGAGTCCGAATGGAAAGAAGCCATCCGCCTGCGCCCCAACCTGGTTGACGCCCAGCAAGCCCTCGCCCTTGCGGCTCAACGTCGTGGCGACGTCGATCAACTCGGGGAAAGAGCCGAAGCGCTGGTCAAATACGCGCCCTCCTCACCTTTAGGATACGATTACCGTTCCATCGTCAAGGCACACCGCAACGATCTGGCAGGCGCCGAAGCGGACCTCAAGAAGGCCATCGAGGTGGCGCCCCAACGTCCCTTGGGCTATACGCGTATGGGGCAATTGCGCACGGCTCAGAAACGCTTTAAGGAGGCAGAAACGCTTTACGAGGATGCCCTCCAACGGGATCCGAAATTCGCCGAGGCTTTGGGGAACCTGGTCCGGAACTATCTCCTCCAAAAGCAACCTGACAAGGCTGTGGCGCGCGTGGAGGAACAAGTCAAAAAGGTCCCGGATGACAGCTCCTACTTCTTCCTGTTGGGCCAATTGTATGGCGCCCGCAGAGATTTTGAGAAGGCCGAGCCGGCCTTGCAGAAGGCGGTTGACCTGGATAAGAATAACGTGGACGCGGCTATGCTCTTGGCCCAGGCCCAGATTGCGCGGGGAGAGCAGGACAGGGCGATGGCCGGCTACCGGCAGTTGCTTCAGCAGAATCCCCGGGATGTGCGGGCTTATGTGTCCCTGGGGGCACTCGAAGAGTCCATGGGTAAATGGCAGGATGCCCAAGGCTTGTACCTGAAGGCCCTGGCGATTGCCCCGCATGGACCTCTTGCAGCCAACAATTTAGCCTATTCCTTGCTGGAGCACGGCGGGAATACTGACCGCGCGGTAGGGCTGGCGGAGGACGCCCATCGGGGAGCGCCGGAATCACCGGCCATTGCCGACACCCTGGCCTGGGCCTATTACCATAAGGGGACGTACCAGCCGGCCATCGATTTACTCATAGA
>PMYF01000124.1:2050-5327 GCA_003171295.1 Acidobacteriota bacterium
GCCCTGGAACACCTGGAGCGGGCCCTCCATCTCAACCCCCAGTCTGCTCATGCGGAGGATATCCGCAAGGCCCTGGCGCAGATTCCCCAGGGGTGAGATGCCGGTACGATGCCCCCCCGCACGGGTAGGCAGGGTTTCTCACCACGGCGGGGAGGGCTAAACAGGCTGCGGAAGAACCCCCGAGGGTTGGCGTAGCGGCGGTTTTATATCGCCACAAGGGCGGTGGAATCAATCCGGCGCTAGCAACATAAAGTCGCAGCTACATGTTTTTCCGCAGCCTGTAAAGCTCTGCCCTTCCGGTAGCGCTCGGAGAATGGCTCTGCCTGGTGAGAATCTCGGACCGCTTGTTTCGGATGCGTGTTTTTTGCGGAGCTCCGCCATCACGGTCCATATGGCATCGAATTCTTATCCAATCCGATGACGCCTTAATTGAAGTAGTTTTGCCTTTTACGGAAATCTAATATCCTTTCTTGCCCCGTCTTTTCCTGCCGCATGGCTTACGGCTGCACATCGGATTCGCGACGCCGGGTAACCCCTTGCCCTGGAATCATCTGTGAATTCGACCGGGGAAGAAAGAGAAAGCCCCCACCCTTGGCTGCCCATGTGCTATTGTACCTAGATACTCTCGCTGAACTATTTTCCCGGGGGCATAAATTCGTTATGGGAAAACCTGCCTTGACCAATCATAAATTGCGGCATCAGTTCTGCATCCTTCTCGGACTGACGCTCGTGGGAGCCTTTTTGGTGAGCTGCTCTTGGCGAGATCCCAACGTCCGGAAGCAGAAGTACTACCAGAGCGGAGTGACTTACTTCGAAAAAGCAAAATACCGCGAAGCTGCAATCCAGCTCCAGAATGCCCTCAAGATCGACCCGGATTATGCGGAGGCTCACTACCAGTTGGCGCAGTGCTATATGAAGCTCGGCATGTGGCCAGGAGCCTACATGGAACTGAGCCACGCCGTCGAAATAGCGCCCCGCAATTGGAAAGCTCAAGCTGATTTGGGCGCTTTCCTCCTCGCCTTGCGGCAGTATCAAAAGGCTGAAGACAAAGCGAAACTCGTCCTGGCGGCGGAGCCGCAGAACGTGGATGCGCATGCCCTCTTCGCGAATGCACTGGCGGGACTCGGGAACCCCCAGGGCGCCTTAGACGAAATGCAGCAGGCCGTCCGCCTGGCCCCCAACCGTTCTAATTCCTACATTAATTTGGCTTTACTGCAAGCGAATGCGAAGCAGATGGGGGAAGCGGAGGACAGCTACAAGAAAGCGATAGCGGTAAGTCCCAACTCGGCAATACCGCTGCTGGCCTTGGGGAATTTCTATGCCGGGCAACGCCGCTTTCCGGAAGCGGAGCAGCAGTTCCGCCACGCCATAGAGATTGAACCCAAGAACCCCTCCAGCCGCGCTGACTTAGCGCATGTTTACACGGTGGAAGGGAAAAGAGACGAAGCGGTGGCAGTCTTGAGGCAGGCCAAGCAGGCCCTCCCCGATATCTCCGAAGGCTACCGGTTGCTCGGCCAGTTCTACGAGGAGACCGGCCAGATCGATAAGGCTTTTGAGGAGTACGCTTCCCTGTACCACGACCACCCCAAGGATGTCCGGGTCAAAATGAGCTATGTGCAGCTTCTCATTGCCAAGACCCATCTGGACGAAGCAACGAAGCTCAACGATGAAATCCTGAAGGCGAATCCGAACAACGCGGAAGCCCTCGTCGCCAGAGGACAGATCTGGCTTCTCCAGGGCCGGGCGAGCGATAGCGTATCCGTGTTCCAGTCCGCTCTGAAATTCGATCCGAGCAATGCATCCGGGCATTATTACCTGGGCACAGCCTATGCTGCGACCGGATATCCTGAACAGGCCCGGACGGCATGGGAGGACGCGGCCAAACTGCAACCCAAAATGGTGCAGGTACAGGAGGCTCTCGCAAAACTGGGGCTCGAGCAAAACGACCTTGACCTGGCCACGAAAAGCGCCGAGGCGCTGATAGCCGCTCAACCGGCTCTTCCCCAAGGCTACAACGTGCGCGCCGTTGTGAAGGTGCGTCGGAAAGATGTTTCCGGGGCGGAAGCTGACCTCAAGAAGGCCATCGAACTGGCCCCGCGCGACCCGATTGCTTACACGCGCCTCGGGGAGATCCGCACCCTGCAGAGAGCTTACCCAGAAGCCGAGAAACTTCTTGAGCGAGCCCTGGAAGTTGCGCCTGCCTTCACGGAGGCGCTCGTCGGCATCTCGCAGATCTATGTCCTCGAGAGGAAGCCCACCAGCGCCCTCCGCAACCGCATTCAAGACCAGATCACGCGCGCCCCAAACAACAGCGCCTACTACCAAATGCTAGGACAGATTCTCTCCGGGCTCCGCGATTTTGAAAAGGCGGAGAGCGCTTTTGAAAAGGCTGTCGAACTCGATCACAATAATCTTGCCGCCTTCGTCATGCTGGCCACCACGCAGGAAGCCCGCGGTTCCCTCCCCCAGGCCCTGGCCAGTGCCCAACGCTCGGTGCAACAGAATCCCCGCGATGTGAGGAGCTATACGCTCCTAGGTATGTTCGAAGAGAAATCCGGAGACTGGCAGAAGGCCCAGGAGGCTTACCAGAAAGCCCTGCAGATTGAACCTGGATCCCCCCTGGTGGCAAACAACCTGGCTTTTCTGCTTCTCGACCACGGGGGCAATGCAGACTTGGCACTGTCGCTTGCCCAGACCGCGCGTAGCAAACTGCCTGATTCTCCGACCACTGCCGACACCCTGGCCTGGGCCTATATTCGGAAGGGTGTCTTCGGCTCCGCACTCCCTCTACTCGAGAAGGCTGTCCAGCAGGCGCCTGGCATTCCCGATTTCCGGTACCATCTGGGAGTAGCCTACCAGCAAATGAACAACACCGCGGCTGCCGCTACCCAGTTCCGACAAGTTCTCAAAATGGCTCCCGGCTACGTGAAGAGTGAAGAGATTCGCAAGTACCTGGCGAACCTGGGCAAAGGGTAACGTATTTCCAGGCGAACCCCCGTCAGGGCGGATCAGCATCTCTCAACCTTGCAATGGGGTGCAGGGCCTCCACCGCGGAATCTCTCTCCGATAACAGATGGCACATGCGCCAGCCGCGTATCTCCAAGACGGGGCCGCGCTACGCTTCCTGTCATCCTGAGGAGCCGCAGGCGGTCCTGAGTGAAACGAAGGAAGGAACATTTCTCGGCCTCGCGTCCAACGATTCTCTTATTTCCTTTCAAAAACGTTCTGTTTTCTCCCCGATTATCCCGTATTTTTGCATTTTCCGGCCAAAAACGCG
>PMYF01000497.1:0-907 GCA_003171295.1 Acidobacteriota bacterium
GCGCTGCGCGACCGTCTGGAAGCGGGCATTCGGGAGCGTGTCCCGGGGGTGATCGTTAACGGCGACTCCACCCGGCGGCTGCCCACCACCACCAACCTGGCCTTTGACTTCCTCGAGGGCGAAGGGTTTGTGATCGCCATGGACCTGCGCGGTATTGCCTGTTCCACTGGCGCGGCGTGCTCGTCGGGCTCGCTCGAGCCGTCGCATGTGCTCTCGGCCATCGGACTCAAGCCCGAGCAGGCCCGCGCCAGCATCCGCTTCAGCCTGGGCCGCTTCACGACACCTGAGGACATCGACACCACCCTCGCCATTCTGCCCGCCGTGGTGGAACAACTGCGCTCACTCTCGCCGCATTATCGAAAGGCAGCAGTCAGCACTCAGCATTCAGCCGTCAGCCAGAGCTGATTGCCGAAAGCTGAATGCTGGAAGCTTTCATATGACGATTGCCATTGCCATGAGTGGCGGCGTCGATAGCTCGATGGCCGCCGCTCTGCTCGCGGAAAACAACTCGCTCCGCCCGGCCGGCGCATCCCCAGTGGTGGTGGGGCTGACGATGCAACTCTGGAATCAGCGCCGCCTGCCGCAATTGCTCGGCCTCGGAGCAGACGAAGGCAGCCACGCCAGCGGGCGCTGCTGCTCTCTCGACGACGTGTACGACGCGCGCGCCGTGGCGAGCTTCCTGGGCATCCCTTACTACGTCATCAACCTGGAGAAGCAGTTCGAAGCCACCGTGGTGCGGCCCTTCGTCGAACGCTATCTCGCCGGCGAAACACCCATCCCCTGCAGCCTGTGCAACTCCGAGATCAAGTTTGCGCAGTTCATCACGATGGCGCGGCAAATCGGCGCGGAGCGCATCGCCACCGGCCACTATGCGCGCATCCGTCGCGACGAGCGGACCGGCCGCTAC
>PMYF01000497.1:934-6303 GCA_003171295.1 Acidobacteriota bacterium
GTAGCCGAGAAGGCGGAAAGCCAGGAGATTTGCTTTGTGCCCACGGGGAGCTATCGCCAGTTCATTCGCGCCTACCTGGCCGAGCAGCAACGCCAGCCGGAAGCGGGGGCGGGCGAGGTGGTCTCAACCAACGGGCGTGTGCTCGCCGAACACCAGGGCCTGCACGACTTCACCGTGGGCCAGAGGAAGGGACTGGGTGTGGCGGTGGGCGAACCGCTTTACGTGATCGCGCTCGACCCCGCGAAGAACCGCGTGGTGGTGGGCCCGGACCGTGATCTTTTTCGCAGCCGCTGCCGCGTCCGTGATTTGAACTGGATTCGGCCGCTCGCGACGGGCGATGCCGTGGAAGCTGACGTCAAGATTCGCCATAATCATCCCGGAGCTATGGCACGAGTTGAAGCGCACGCGGGCTCCGAAGCCTTCGTCGAATTCCTAGAGCCGCAACGCGCCATCACCCCCGGCCAAGCTGCTGTGTTTTATGACGGAGATGAAGTCCTGGGCGGCGGGTGGATCGCGTCCGTACCTTGAATTCCTTGGTGGAGGGAAATCTTTTGGGAAAGCCTCTTACCCCAGACCCCCTCCTCAGCCGAGAAGGGGCGCGACTCGATTTTCGAAGACAGGGAAAGCACAGGGAATGATCGTCAACAGTCAACGCTTGGGTGGGCGGAGGCGTTACCCCGAAAGCTGAGATGGCCCGCACGCCGCGCTGTCCGTGGATGGCTAGACAGCTCTCCCGTGCCGTCGCCTTGCCGCACGCGAGCGTGCCCATCAGATGAAGAGTTGTTCGTCCTGGGTCGCTTCGCTCACGTTGGTGACGCGGCGGCGCGTGAAAAGAAACTCCAGGCCGGAGCGTACACCCTTGACGACCGCCGAGATCTCCTGGATGGGGCCGAGCACGCCGCGCTGGACGGCGCCCGCCGTGGTCTCAACCTTCTCGACCAAGTCAGACACCATCCGGTCCACGCGAATCATCTGTAACCGGCTCTTCTCCAGCAGCTCGGCCGCCACCTCATCCACGTTCGCGGTGCGTTCGCGGAGCATTCTGCTGATCTCCGCAAGGTTCGTGGTGATGATCCTCAATGGCTCACGCGAATTGTTGACGATCTCGAGCGCGGATTGGGTCAGAGGGTCGATTCGCTGCTTGACGTCCGATCGCACGCTTTCAATCTGCCCGGGGATTTTGCGGATGGCGAGCCAAATCCCCAGCATCGCTCCGGCCTGCATCAGGACCGCGATCGACACCAGAATTATAGCCACGGTCAGCGCAGTGTTTTGCTCCATGATTAGCTCACAAGAGGCTTAGCCGCCTCAGGCGCCTTGCTTGCCTTTGATTTTTTCTTCCTGGTACGCTTGCTTACCTGCTTCCAGCGCGGCGGAGAGCAGTTCCTTCTGCTTGGTGACCAGGTCTTTGCCCTTTTCAACCGCATCTTCCGCCTGCTGCCGAAACTCATCAGCCTTCGTCTTGACAAAGTCGCGGCCCTCGCCAGCCTTCAGGGAAATCATGTCCCGGGTTTCTTTTCCCGAACGCGGAGCCAAAAGCAACGCGACAATTGCGCCCATCCCCAAACCAGCCAGAAAAATTCCCACCTTGGATGTCTGATTCTCTTCACTCATCGGTTTTCTCCCCTCTGCTAGCGCGTGAAGGTCTCGCGCGCCGTCTGCTTCCCCGCTTCCAGGACTTCCGCCAGGCGATCCTTCTGCCTGCTTACCAGATCTTTTCCCTGGTCGACGAGATCTCCCGCTTGCTTGCGGAGTTCGCGCCCCTTGGTTGCAACATAGTCTTTGCCTTCCTGGGCTTTGTCAACAATACGCTTCCGTGTTTCTTCCCCCGACAGGGGAGCAAGAAGCAGGGCCACTGCGGCCCCAATCCCGAGCCCTGCCAGGAAATACGCAACCTTGGTTGAACCGTTGCAGTTTGCCATGATTCACCTCCGGGTTTCAGAGCCTCTAATATAACGCACTAATCTATGCGATACAAGGTAAATTTTTGATTTTATTTGTAATTATTGTTAGACCGACCAGACGGTTGATTTAAGTCTGGGGTGTCTTTGAAAGATACTCGAAGATTCGCTGGGCTTGGGATGGTTTCACCACTTGCCCCAATTCCTCCGGTGACAGAGCTCGCAGTTTGTTCAAGCTTCCAAAGTGGCTGAGGAGCTTGCGGGCTGTCTTTTCCCCCACTCCAGGGATCTGCACGAGCTCCGTCGTAACCTCGCGCTTGGCGCGCCGGGCACGATGAAACGTCACCGCAAAGCGGTGAGCCTCATCACGAATCTGCTGGACCAGGTGCAGCGCGGGGGAGTGGTGATCCAGCGCCACGGGTTCATTCTCGCGACCCTGCACACAGAGGATTTCCTCCCGTTTGGCGATGCTCGCCAGCGGCTGGTTGATAATTCCCAGCTCTTCCAGTGCCGCCCCTGCCGCGTGGAGTTGGCCCACGCCGCCGTCAATAAGCACCAGATCCGGGAAGGTTTTCTTCTCCTCCTGCAAGCGCCGATAGCGGCGCCCCACCACTTCTTTCATGCTGGCGAAATCGTCATTCTGCGGAACGGTTTTGATGATGTATTTTCGATAGTCCGCTTTCTTCATCTTCCCTGCTTCCCAGACCACCATGGAAGCGACAATGTCGGTCCCCTGGGTGTGGGAGACGTCGAAGGCCTCGATGCGGTTGGGCGGCTTGGAGAGGTCGAGCGCTTCGCTGAGGCTCTCCAAGGCTTCGCGGGCGTGGGGCTTCAGAATGCGGAAGCGCCGCTCGAAAGAGTGCTGGGCATTGCGCGCGACCAGTTCCAGAAGGGCGCGCTTGCGACCGGCCCGAGGCGTCAGGATATGAACTGGACGGCCGCGCTTTCGAGAGAGCAACTCCTCCAGGATCTCCCGGTCGTCGAAATCCACGGGCGCATGAATCTCGCCCGGCAGATACTGCTGATCCAGGTAGATTTGCTTCAGCAGCGAGGAGAAGAATTCGCCGGGGTTGAATTCGCCTATGTCCTCCCAAAAAAACTCTCGCCGGTCGAGCACGCGGCCGCCGCGCAAATGGAACAGGTTGACGGCGGCCAGCGGACCTTCCTGGTGGAAACCGAGAATGTCGGCTTCCTCTCCGGAATGCGCTGCCATCTTCTGCCGTTCCCGGACCTCTTCCACCGTCTGAATCTGGTCGCGATAGCGGGCAGCATCCTCGAACTCCAGCTTATGGGAAGCATCCGCCATGCGGCCGTGGAGGCTGCGGACCAATTCGCTTTCCCGGCCTTCCAGCAGCCACCGCGCGTCCCGGACGGCCTCCGCGTAACGCTCCGGCGTAGTCAAGCTCTCCACGCACGGGCCGAGGCAGCGCTTGATGTAATACTGCAGGCAGGGCCGCGGATGATAACGCGTCAAGTCCACGCTGCAGGACGGAACCAGCCACTGCCGATGAATGAAATCCACGATTCGATAGGCCAAGTTGGCGGGAAAGTACGGGCCGTAGTAAACCGCCCCGTCTTTCTTGACGCGCCGCGTCACATAAACGCGCGGAAACCGCTCGGAGACCGTCAACTTGATATAGGGGTAGCTCTTGTCGTCGCGGAGAAGAATGTTGTAACGGGGCTTGTACTGCTTGATCAGGTTGTTCTCGAGCGCCATGGCCTCGTGCTCGTTGTCCACGAGGATGGTCTCAAGGTCATGCGCGACGTCGAGCATCCGGTCGCGTTTCTCATCGCCGCCGCGCGAGTCCTGGAAATAGGAACGGACCCTGTGCCGCAGGGACTTGGCCTTGCCCACGTAAATGGGCTGGCCCGCCTCGTCCTTAAACACGTACACGCCGGGTTGCGCGGGCAGAGCTTCGGCTTTTTCCGGAAGCGTGGGGTTCACGGGCTCCTCAACGTTCTATTATCCCCGAGCATCTAAAGTTCTGAAAGGGGAGAGCGTTGACACAACTTCCCGAACCGGAGGAGAATCCCAGGTATGCACCAAGTACTGAAGATCGGGTGGGCCGTGGCTCTCGGGCTCGTCCTGGCCGCACCCGCGGTTTACGCGCAGGTTAAAGAGGAACCTCCGCCCCCCTCGATAGAGGACAATTGGAAATACGTCAGCCAGGGGCCTGCGAAATGCGTCGAAGTCGGCAATTATTATTTGCGAAGAAATAAGGTTGAGGCCGCTCGCAGTCGCTTCCAGGAAGCGGTCAGGATCAACCCGCATTATGCCCCCTCCTACCTGGGCCTGGGCAAGGTGTACGAGAGGATGGGCCTCAAGCAAAAAGCCCTCGAGGCTTACAAACACTATCTCGATGAGCTTCCTTCCGCAAAAGACGCTGTCGAAGCCAAAGATGCCCAAAGAGCCATGGCGCGCTTGCAGAGGGAAGTGGGGCCGCGCAATCGCCCTGCGAAGACTAGTCCCCCTCGGTAGAATCGTCCCCATCCGTGTCCGCCGCGGCGTCCGTGTCGAGATACTCCTCCAGGACTGTAGCAGCTCGCTCGGCATCCTCTTCGCGCACCAGCATGTGAACGTCCAGCACCGGTAATAACTCAGCGGACGTCTCACCGGGCAGAACGGAAGGAATTCCCTGTGACTGAAGAATGTTCCGCGCCAAGTCTGCGTCCATCTGCGCGGTGCCCCCTGTAAAAGTGCGCACGGAGACGAGCTTCACGTCTTTTTCATTAGTGATCTCGACCCGAGGCGGGGCCGCAGGGGGCGAGCCGGGCTGCAGATCGGAACCACAGTCTTCGCATTTGTTCATGCCTTCCACGTATTCGATTAAACACTGAGGACAATAGGGCATGGTGGAACCTCGGTCTCTCTTTCCCAGTATAGAACTTTCCGGAACCGGCGACGTCGATTTCCTTTCAGAGGATTCCTGCGGCGGAGTGATTTCGAGCGCTATAATGCCGGTCGGAATTCTAGGGCTGAGCGGCCGGAGCCGGTCCCGCGGATTATCGGCTCACCATCCGCTCTACCCAGGAGGCGTCTATGCGGTGGCTTCCCAACTCTCTCGTCATCCTGGCGGCTGTCGGACTGCTGGTCGGGCTGGGGATTCGCCTGGTAAAGGGCGGTCTCCTCGCCGATCAGCTATTCTTCTGGCGAGGCTCGCTGGCGTTACTGGTGTTGTCGATTGCCGTGAGCTTGATCCAGCTTCGCAATAAATAGGGCCCGCTTACTGCGCGGATCTTTCACCTTGCCGGGGAGAAAATCACCGCCGCCCCGCCGCCGGGCGCGAGATGCAGCGTGAGCTTTTCCCTGGCCTTCACCTTCCTCCGGCTGATGGTCAGGCTGGTGGCGACCTTATCTGCATCCGCACCATCCGCGAAAATTTGCGCTTCGTACTCGCCCGCGCCCAGGAAGCTGAGCGGAACATCCAGATCGCGCGCGTCCCAGTTCGTCATCGCACCCAGATACCA
>PMYF01000497.1:6351-11507 GCA_003171295.1 Acidobacteriota bacterium
AGCGGGCTTTCGAAAACCGCGTACATGGCCAACTGATGGGCCCGGGTACCCTGGCACATCGGTTCAAGATTCCGGGGCTTGAATTGCTCGCGCGTGGCGTTATTGAAGCAGCCCGGCGTGTAATCCATGGGACCGGCAAGCATGCGCGTGAAGGGAAGGGTGACGTCATGTTCGGGCGTCACGCGGTCGCTCCACTTGCTGTATTCCATGCCCATCACGCCTTCGCGGGTTAGGAGATTCGGATAAGTCCGGCGCAGACCGGTGGGTTTGTACGCTCCGTGAAGATCCACAACCAGATGATGTTCCGCCGCCTTGCGGACGAGGCGCTCATAGAAGTTCACCATCGTCTGATCGTCGTGGTCCATGAAATCCACTTTGATCCCGGCAGCACCCCACTTCGCATAGAGGTCCAGCGCCTCATCCATCTGCTTGTCCATCGCCCCCCAATATACCCACAGCAACACTTTGACACCCTTCTGTTTCGCGTGAGCGATGATCTCCGGGACGTTCACCTCCGGGACGTAGCTCAGAATATCGCCCGGATTCGTGTAGTCCTTTTCCGGGTACCAACCCGCATCCACGAGCATGTACTCCAGGTGATGCCCGGCAGCGAAATCGACGTAGTGCTCCATGGTGGCAGTGTTCATGCCCGGCTTGAAGGTGACGTTGCGCGCAAAACTGCCGGACCACCAATCCCAAGCCGCCTTGCCGGGCGCGATCCAGGAAGTGTCCGCCAGAACCGACGGAGCGCTGAGGTCCAGGATGAGATAGTTGGACTCGATCAAGCCACCCGGGCGATCGTTGATCAGGAGCACGCGCCAGGGCGACGTCTTGGGCGTGGAACCGACCACCGCCTGATCCATGCGATCGCGGGACGGCGATAGTCTGCTGACCAGGGCATTCTCAATTCCCGGAACACCGCCGACGTACATGCCGGCGTAGTCGGTGAGATCGGCTTCCAGGAGTCCCACCCAGGGGCCGCCGGGAATCTCCACGAGCAGCGGCAGGTTGATGATGGAGGAGGGTTTGATCAGATTCAGCTTCGTGGGGCCGAACTCCCCTTCGTTGCTGGTGTTGAAGCGGCCCAGGTTCAAGGCAAAAGCCGAGGCCTCACGAGCAAAGTAAAAGCCTGTGTACTCCGCCAGGAGCGTAAACTTTTCGAGCCCCGGTTGTTGAGGCAGGAAGTAGCGGAAGGCGGCACCTTCGTTGTAGGCGCGGAAAATCAGGTCAACGCGGCGCCCGGCTGACTGCTTTTCATGGAGTGAAACCCGGAGTTGGTTGTAATGGTCGGGGATGTTTCGCTGGGCGCCGAAAGGGTTCGTCCACGCGTCGGCGTGGGAATGCTGGTCGGTGTCGATGATTTCAAAGTCATGGTCCAGCGGGGACGCGCCATCGAAGTCGAGACCCAGCGGTGAGTCCGTCAAAACCGCCACGCCCCGGTAGGTGATGCGGTAATAGGCGCGCATACCGGGCAGGTAGGGTTGGGGATTAGACTTGAGCGCGAAGGAAACCACCAGATTGCCATCGGGCGAAGTCACGCTGAGCGCGTCCGCCGCGCGGGCGCCAGGAGTGGAGACCAGGATAAAGATGCAGCAAGTGGTGGCGAAGAGCAGACGGGGAAATACGCGTGCCATGGGTCGATCCTCCGTAAAGCGCCTCGCCGCTTGGATCACGAGGCGCAGATGTGCTTCAGCTGGCGGCAAGCCTGTTCGTATTTGGGGAACTGCTTCTCGGCCTCACGGAATTCCCGGGAATGCACCACTCTCCGATGGCCTCGCCGTTCCACGGGGAATCGCATGTGCAGCATTTCGTGGTAAACGATGTACTCCACCAGATAGCCAGGAGCAGAGGGCGAGTCGAGCCTGCGGCTAACGACGATCGTCGCATGCCCGGAATCATAGTGGCCCAGCAGCGTGCGAGAGAGTTGGTGGCTCCAGCCGAGGCGAGGTGTGGGAAGCTTCTCTGGAAAATAACAACGATTCAAACGGTGGAAAATCTCTTCGAGATCATAATACTGGCCGCGTGGGGGCAACAGGCGTTTTCGACCGCGTTCGCGCCGCGCCGCGTCGATGCGGCTGCGAATCGCCGGCCGGAAAGTATACGCCAGGTAGCACTCCCGCGCCTCGCGCGAGGGGCGGCGTCGGAAGATACGCGCCAGCAGGATTTCCGCCAACGCCTCCAGCACCAGGGGCGAAGCCTTCGCCAGCACGTCCGCAACGCGGGCTATTACCTCGCCGTCCCGCAGAGTGATCGTGCTCCGCAACCCCGCGAAGGGATGGAATCCCGCCGAGATACTTCCCACCGGAGACTTGATCCGCAGACGCCGAAAGACTCTAGCGAAAATGTCGTTGAGGTCGGGTGGCGCCTCCCACGGCAAAGTCATCTGTTCCGGCTGTTCGCTAACAGGGGTGGATGCCACCTCAGCCCTCAATCCTCGTCCTTGGCGCCCGGGATGCCTTTTTCGTGCTCCTTCTTCCGCAACTTCTTTTCATCTTTGACGCGTTTCTTCTCTTCCTTCTCGCGTTCTTTGGCGGCCTGCGCATCCGCCTTCTCCTCCCGCTTGAGTTCCCCGAACACTTTCGACTGGTCCGAGAGCGCCTTGGCGGCGCCGTCGACCGCGTCCGTGAAATCGTCGATCGCTTCGTTCAGGGATTTTCGGTAATCAGCTATGTAAGGATCAGGCGTCTGTTCAATATGCCGGAGTTGCTCCAGTTGATGGGGGCCGACCTCGATAAACTTCTTCAGCCCGGCGCGCATATCGGCGTGTTGGTCGTACTGTTCTTGCACCCGGTTCTTCAGCTCATCTGTGATGCGAATATACTGGTCGATTTGCTGGTTGAGGTAGCTGGCAATGTCGTAATTCGGGTCGGGCGGCCGAGTCCGGTAATCGTCGATCCGTTCCAGCCGGACCTGCGCAAACGATAGGTAAAGTCCCATGCGCTGCGAAGGGTCCTGGGCTTCCCGGATCTGATCCACTTCATCCTCATTGAGGAAATCACCCTTCTGTGCTCCGAGCGTCATCCCCAGGGCAGGCATGAGCAGCAGAATCGATGCCATTCGGCTATGCATATGACGATCACCGCAATTCCGAAAGGATCCCGCGGGGGAGAACAAATCTTCTCGGGGCCACCGGAGGATTTGTGGTCCGGAGTTTGGTGGTGGGGAACAGAGCCTGCAGAACCTCAGACCGAATCCCCTCTATTTCCTGCGTGGTCTTTTCGATGGGACCCCGATCGAAGTAAGCCACCCGTCGTTCCAGGTCTTGCAGCGAGCGGAAATCCTCGCGAAGCGAAATATCCAGATCTTTGAAACCCTGTGGTTGTTTCGCTGCCTTGCGTCTGGAGTCCTGGAGGATTTTCCAGGAAGCCTTCATATGTTCGACAAATGCCCCAATAAGTTTGGTCCCCGATTCGGCATCGCCCTTACTGTAAGTGTCCAAGGCTTGTTGGAGTATCAAGTCGGCGAGCTTAATCTCGAGCTTCGCCTTTTTGACAGGATTCTGTTCCTTGCGGATATGCTCCACCAGTTGGTCCGCGGTCTCGCGCCCAAAGACAGGCGGAACAAATAGAGCAAATCCTACGATAGCCAAGCTGGCCAGGAAACAGGTCCACCGTCGCCAGAGCATACCGTTAGATTATAGCTATTTCCTAAGCTCCCGTCGGAGGAGCTTTGCACGTTGCTGCGCTTGCCACTCCTGGTCGGGGGCCTGCCCATGGGGAAGTCCAAGAAAGCGCGTGTAGTTTGCAAGTGCTTCTTTGCGCGCTTGCAGGTGATCGTAACAAGTGGCCAGGACGAAGAACAAGAACGCGGGCGGGTCTGGCGCGCGCGCCAGCGCTTCGAGGAGGGGGATGGCATCCGCGTACCGCGTTTCGAAGTAGAGAGTCGTAGCCAGCCCGTAAGCGGAATCGCGGCTGTGGGAGTCCAGCTTCAGGGCGGCACGAAACTCCCCCTCCGCTTCCGGATACTTCTGTTCATCGAGCAGGGTCTGCCCGAGGGCTCGATGCAGATCCGCCACGCCCGGCTGGGTGGTGAGAGCCACGCGATAGAACTTCTCTGCCTCAGGAAGTTTCTTCAGGAGCGCGTAAACATCACCCAGCGCCGCCGCGAGTCCGGGCAGGTCCGGCTTGGCGCGATACACGGTTTCCAGGCTGTCGCGCGCCGGCTCGTTCTGGTCCTGCTGCAAATACAGTCGGGCCAAGTGGAAGCGAGTCTCCAAATCGTCCGGCTTCATCGCCAGGTACTTCTCGAAGTGCCCCGTGGCTTGCGCCGTGTCCTTCATGCCTTCGGAAGCCAGCGCCCCCCCAAGTTCCGCCTGCGAGAGTTTCGGATCCAGGGCCAGGGCCTTCTGGAAAGCCGCGAGGGCCTCAGCCGGGTTCTTCTGCTGCAGCTCAACCTGGCCGAGATCAAATTGCGCAATGGCCATCGCCGGGTCAAGGCGGATGGCCTCCTGGAACTGCTTCCGAGCGGCTGCGGGTTGGCCGGACTGGGCGAGCGCCCGGCCATAATACAGGCGGGCGCGCGCATGCTCGGGATTGAGGGTTGTGGCCTTCTCGAAATGTTCAAGCGCCGCTTGCGGCTGCTTCCCTTCCAGCAACAGGATTCCCAAGTTCAGACGCGCTGCGAAGAGGTCGGGCGTGAGGTCCAGGGTTTTCTGGTAAGCCTTGATCGCTTCGGTATCCTTGTGAAGTCCCGTGTAAGCATAACCGAGGTTGAACCAAGCCGTCGCCATGTTGGGCTGCGCTTCCACCACGGCTTCGAGCGCCTTCACCGCTTCGGCAAAATCGTTTCGGTTGAGAGCTTGTTGAGCGGTCTCGAGGAGCGCAGCCACCTTCGCGGGCTGCGGGGATGAAACTGGCTTGCGGACCTGCGCCAAAAGCGCTGGGTCCGGAGTGACCATCAGGGTCGCTAGCAAGACGAACACGAAGACACGGGTCCCTTGCACGCCGAACCTCGGGAGTTGATCAGTTCCTCGTTTTCGCCGGGCCACGTGGCGCGTGGGAATTGGGCAAATATTTCGCCAGGTACTTCCCGGTGAAAGAAAGGTCATTCTTCAGCAGGGTCTCAGGCGGACCCACGGCCACAACATATCCCCCCGCATCGCCGCCTTCGGGGCCCAGGTCAATGATCCAGTCTGCGGTTTTCAAGACGTCCATGTT
>PMYF01000374.1 GCA_003171295.1 Acidobacteriota bacterium
TGTTCCCGCTACACCAGAGGAGGTTCCCGTTGCCCCTTAGGATGGCCGATGCCTCGGTGAATGCAGAGGCGAATGCGCTGAATGCAGAAGTCAACGGCGGGAAACTCCAGATCTACGACGGCGCACAACCTGCCACTGCCGATACGGCTATTGCAGGACAGAACAAACTCGCCGAGTTCACGCTGGCAAATCCATGTTTTGGAGCGTCAGCCGCGGGGCAGGTGACAGCTAATCTTCCCGCGAATACTACGGGTCTTTTTGCAAGTACGGCTACTTGGTATCGCGTCTTGAAGGCTGACAATACGAAAGAGTGGGATGGCGAGGTTGGCGTTCAAATGACACTCAATTCCACGGCTATCACTGTAGGGGCGACGGTCTCAATCACGAGTTGGACGCACACGGTAACGAAGTAAGCATGGCCGACACGAAGATATCCGCCCTGACGGCGGCGGCAGCCGTAGCAGACACAAACGAAATCCCGATCAACGAAGCCGGCACGACCAAGAAGATCACCGCGCTCCAGCTTCGTGCCTATTCGGGAGACGGCCTTTTCAACGCTTCGGTCACGTCGCAGGCAATCAACGCGACCACCGCCTATGTGACCAACTCCAACATAGCGGTCCCGGTCGGAAAGCTCCGTATCAAAACAGCCTTCCGATGGACTCTGAGTGTCACCAAGTCGGCGGCAGGAACCACGGCGGGTTGCGCGATCCTTTTCAAGCTGGGTGCTGCGGGAACAACCGGGGATGCGACGATTCTCACCTTCACCTTTGGCACACCCACGGGAGTCGTGGACACGGCATTCATCGAAGTTCTGGTCGTGATCAGGGGACCTCTGAGCGCGTCATGCATCGCGGATGGAATCGCCAGCATGACGCACAATCTTGCCGCAACAGGATTTTCCACCCTTCCCAGTGAATCGAAGCAGGCAACCTCGGGAACCTTTGACGCGACGACCGCGAACCTGATCGCGGGGCTTACGATCACGACCACGGCCCTTTCCGTCTGGACGGTGACCTCGGTATTGGCGGAGGCATTGAACCTGTAATGGCTGACCGCCTGCTCCTTGAGTATCCTACCAAGATCCTCCTCGAAGACGGCACCAGCGCATTGCTCCTTGAAGACGGAACCTTCCTACTCAACGAGGCTTCTGCCATCCTCGCCACCGACGCCTATCAGCTTGAGGATGCCAGCGGCGTCATTCTCCTTGAAAGTCTTGCGATTACTGCTGCAATCGTAGAAGCACAGGCGGCTCAGACAGAAGCAATCCTTGCATCAGAGCGATATTCCGCTGCCATAGCAGAATCGCAGGCCGCGCAGACCGAGGCAATTGTTGCGGCTGAGAAGTACAGCGCCGCCGTTGGAGAAACACAGGCAGGCCAATCTGAAAGCATCATTGCTGCCGAACGATTCTCTATCAGTGTCGCCGAGGCGCAGACTCAGCAGACAGAGGCAATTCTCGGAACGGTGAGCAGCGGCATCAATGCGGATGTCGTCAAGGCACAAGCCGTCCAAACCGAGACTATTCTCGGAACGAATACGGCAATCCCCGCGCCGGCTCCAACGCCAATCCCGGTCATCCTCGGGGGATTCGCTGGCAATGGCAACCTCAGCCAGCCCATCTACTTCCTCCCCGAAGGCAAGCCATATGTAACCCTTCGTGAGAAGAAACGCAGGCTCCTGGAGATCGCCGAGGCGCAGCGCAAGGCCGCCGAGCAGGAGGCCATCCGTACCGCAGCAAAAGAGCGGGACGAGCAGATAGCCATGCTGGAGCGATTCCTCCCCGGAGGTTCGTCTCCTACGCTGGCACCCCCCACCGCGGCCGCTCGTCCCGCTTCCCTTTCGATAATTACCCCGCGCGTCACCCGCGCCGCGCAGCAAGCCTTCTCGCCAGTGCTCGCCAAAAGGGCAGAGCAGGAGCAGGCCGCCGACGTTGCACGGATCAGAAAGGCACGTCAGGAACAGGAAGCCATCGAGCTGCTTCTGTTGGGAGCGGCCGCATGAAGATCACTTCGAAAATCGCACTACATAAGGCAGGTAGATCATGAGCGACGCCATTCCGTCCGCAGAAGAGCAGGTCCCGTCCATCGAGGAGATCGTATCCCAGCTCCAGGGCCGTCCGCCCGAAGAGCAGGTCCCCGTGCTCGCCGCAATCATCCAGGCTGTCGTTGGAGCCATGTCCGACATGGAGGGCAAGTTTCAGGATTACTGCGGGAAGCTGGATTCGCTCGATCAGGAGATCCACGAGAAGTTTTTCGGCCCCATCAACAACGCATGGAATGAAAAGGTCCGTGCGCGCGGTATCGACGGGCTGAAAAGCAAGTATGGACCGCAGTTCGATGAGATCCAGGAGCCACTCTCCGCCCTCGGCGTCCCCGATGTCTACGGATTTCTCTATGACCAGCTCGAAGCGCTGAAGAAGGAATCCGGGGACGGTTACAACGATGACATGGGCCACGAGGCTGTCATGGCTTTCCACAGGGGCGGGCTGGATCGCATCGGGAAGATCCGCGGGACACCTGCCGAAGAGCCGAAGGCCCCGGAGGCTGAGAAGCCGTCCATCGCTGGCGAAGTGGCCGCCGAGAAACCTGAGAAACCGAAGACTTTGAAGGATAAGAAAGGCCGCATGTCCATGATGGGCGGCTACTGATGCACAAGAAAGAGGAGAAATAGACCATGCCCGTTACCTCAGCCCAACTTCTGCCTACCCTCAAACACTACTACACGCCGGACCAGATGGAACAGCTCCTCTGGCGCAGCAGCCCGACCGTGAAGAGGATCAAGAAGGTCCGCGTTAGCGGCGCCGACTATGTCTTCCCGATGGTCACCGGGCGCGGTGGAGCGGTATCAGGAAACGGCGCAGTCGCGGTGGCCAAGTCCGCGACAACCTCCCGATCCAACGCGATGACCGTTGATCACGGCAACTGCTTCTCAGCGTTCCAGCTCACCGACAAGGAGGCTAGGGCCTCCGTCGATGACAAGGGCGCTTTCGAGCCCGTGGCCGTGACCAAGATGTTCACGAGCTCCGATGCGTTGCGGAAGACACTCGCCGCGGCATTCTTCGGGTCCGGCTATGGCGAGGTCGGCCGCGTCCAGGGCGCCGTTATTGCCGGCGCTTCGACCGTGGTCGTAGACAGCGCCACCGTGGCGAAGATCGACGTTGATACGGACTTTGTGGTCACCACGGGGCCTCTGATCGGTAACGATCTCCCCTCCGATGCCCTGATCGGTGGTGGTACGGGAACGGTCTACACTGTCTCACAGGTCGATGGGGACGGAAGTGGTAACTACACCGTTACCTTCACCCCTGTCGCCCCGGCGGCGGGATATGTTGACCAGTCGTGGATCTGTCTCAACGGGTTCCGCGATGCCACGAACGTTCCCCTCGGTCCCATGGGCCTCGGTGGTGCGCTCCCGAGTTTCGCCAACCGGACCGGTGCTAACTGGGCCACGTATATCGCAACGCTTTTCCAGGGCGTGAACAGATCGGCATTCGTCAACAGGCTCGCGGGCGGATTCGTCCTGCAAAACACGGGCGGAGGAGAGACCAAGACTCAGGCCGTCACCCGGGCCGTGCAGCTTGCACGATTCCAGGGCGGGGAGCCGAATCTGATCGTCCTGAATGACAAGAACTTCAACGATATTCTCATCGAAACCGCCGGATCGACGCTGCTGTGGAAGGACATTCAGAACGGCGGGAAGGCCGCGAACGATGTCGCCTTCGGCATCCAGGACATGTCCTACATGTTCTCCAGTTCCTGGGTGAAATACGTCGTCGATGATCCGTTCTGCCCCGTGAATATCTTCTACGTTCTTGAAGAGCGGACCATCAAATGGGTAGGACTCACCGACATGGAACGGGCCACGCAGGACGGGATCTCCGACAACCTTCCCGGCGCTCCTCCCGTGACCAAGGACGGCGAGATCCCCACGGATCGCTATGGTCTGAATATCGACGACATTCTCACCCTGAACCCGGCCGCAGTCGGCCAGGACGGTGCAGGGATTCAGGGCCTCCTCTCAATTTTCGGTGCCTTCGTGGTCCAGAACCCCGCTCACTGCGTCGTGGGCCGATTCGTCTAGGCTCTCCTGCCGGTCCCAGCCGGCCGTGCTTCTTCTGCCCCGGGGCGTACCTCCTCCCCGGGGCTTCTTTTTGGTGCCGCTTCCATAGTGGTACCGCTTTGGAAACGCACTACATAGAGTATGAAAGCCTCAGAGATTGTCACCTGGGCGCGGTCGCTGGCAAACCTCTCGACTTCGAAGGTCATCGGTTACGACGACGAGGACAAGAGCCTCAATGCGATCTGGCGTGATCTGCATGCTCGCATCCTTGAAAGCAACGACGACTACATAACAAAAACCGTGGTCATTCCGATCACCCCGGCGATGTCCGTGGGGACCTTCGAATACCTGGCACCTCTTCCCGAGGACTTCTACCAGCTTCGCACAGTGAGCTATCAGGAGGGCATTACCGGCAACTGGATTCCAATGAACAAGTTTGCGCTGTCCTCGCGGGACGACGTAACATCGATTCCTGGCTACCGGCTGGACAACACGAATCTGTGGCTCCGCGGGCAGAGCATCGCCAACGTCCGAGTGAAGTACTACCCGCCGCCGGTGGCCGTGACGCATCCGGAGACGGACCTCCAGTTCGCAACCGCGGTGACGCCGAACAATTTTAGCCTCATCACCTCGCCGGTCTATGCTTCATGGAAAAACACGGGCGTCTACATCTACAACGCGCAGAACATAGTGGAGGGGGCGATTGACAGCGGGACCACGGGGACCCCGGTCACGCTCCTCGCCGTGGGCGTGAATGTCTCGAACCTCGTTTATTACAAGGGGTATCTGTACTACCTACAGGCGGGCAAGATCCGCCGGGCCCCCACGGACCTCGTCACTGCTCCGCTGGTGCCGGCGGACGTGATTGCCTCGGGGACCGTGACTTCCTTCTCCGTCTTCGCCAACACGCTCTACTACACCGATGGCGGCACCATGAAGACCGCAGCTCTTGATGGCAGTGGGGTTGTCGCGGGCGGGGCCATTGCCGCGACTTGGCAGGCGCTGGCCGGCGGGACGCTCTTCTACGTTTTGGCGGGAGCGCTGAAGTCCGTGACTCCAGCGACCACCCTGATCGCCTCCGGGGTGAGTGCATGCGTGAGCGACGGGACGAGCCTCTACATCCTCGATACCCAGGGCCAGCTCAGAAAACTCGTGGTCGCGGGGGCGCTCATTGCCTCTGATACCGTGCTCCGAACGGACGTGTTTGCCATAGGCCCGTGGTATGCGAACAGAATCCCGGTCCTGACGAACGAAGGCCAGAAGATGCTGGCGATCTCCTCCTACGTGGACACCGACATAACATACCCCGCGAACGTGGTGCTTCAGATCATGAGCTATCAGCTCGCCGTGGACTTCAAGACGAAGGTCGGGGAGGACTTCTCCAAGCTTCTTGAAAGACTGGGCCATCCGAAGAGCGGGTCCCTGGGTCCGGCCACAGGTCTGTGGTCTCTCCTGGAGAGCACTATCAAGCGGGACGAATACAAGCCGGAGCGCGTGAACAACTCCCGGCGGAGTATAGGGTACTGGTGATGGCGCAGGGCGACAAGGGCCGCGTTGCGCTGAAGCTCCCGGTCTCCATCTGCACGGACAATCCGACCGGCACGGACATCTACCCGCCCGGCAGCCCTGAGGCGCAACACGTCGAGAACACGGGGATTGAGCGGCAGGGCGGCCTGACACCGGTCTACGAGCAGGAGACCACCTTCGCCACGGCGGGAGCTAACAGCATCATCACCGACAGCGGGGATCTGCTCCAGGTGGATGCGTCAAACAACGTCAGACTTAATGATGTTGCCATAGGGAACGTCGGATCACTGGCAGTCTACAGCAGAGGAAATCTCAAAGGATACATTGATGCGGTATGGTCTGCGGATGATACCATTCTAGCGATATCGCGAAACGACAAGATTATCACGCTTTATGAGATAACACCTGCCACACTTTCCATACTGCATTCAAGGACGATAACATTCGCCACTCTTGGAATAATCAGTATACGGTCTGTTACGTTTGTCCGTTATGTAGACATGCATTATGCTGATAATCAAGAGTTCATTGCATGTTACTTTGCAGGTGGAAGCAATGATTCTATTCTGAAGGAGAGTGGTCTCACCGTCACGCAGATCGTAGGAGCAGCATGGGATCAAGTCAACTTTGCTCACAGGTTTGCTGTCAACAAATACGTTTTCGGAATGCAGAATGGGAAGGCGGTAGCTAATCCGTGGAGAGCAGGGGATATCCTTGCTGGCGGAGGTGGCGCAAACACCATGACGAATGCGGTCTGGTGTGTCATTCATCGCTATCGAGGGACTACTGATTCACGCGCTCTTTTCACTTTTCCTTTCCTAAAGGATGCCGGCAATAATCTGTCGGGGAGTGGATGGGTTGGGTATGATGGTTCTGGTGTCTATACTGGTACAATCACCAACATATCGGCCTTGGCTCTTGGAGCCGTTACCGTTACGTTGCAGAATCAGATAAACGCCCCGGGCTACAGTGAGGCAACATTCACTCGATCAGACACGGGGACAAACATCTATAGCATCTGTTATCCAGGTGATGATGATTCGTGGTACAACGGGGCATTTATTGTTAGGCAGACGCAAACACAAACGCCCATCAACGGCTACGGGAAAATAAGCAATCTCCAAATCGCTGCCCTTGGGAACAGCTTTTCCTTAGTTAATTGGCGTCTTATTATGACGAATGGCATAGCGGCCATGTTGTCAGCAGTCGAATGTACCGATAAGACGAATGCGGAAAGTCAAGACCTCGGTGTACCTATGACACAAAACGGAGAATTTGATGTCAACTTCGTTCCGCATTGCATAGACACGGCAACATATAGTCGAATCATCTATAGCTACCTGGGGGTTCTACGTTTCATCGACATTCGAACAAATGCTGGTCATGCAATTGAGAGGATCAGCGCAACGACATATCGAATAAATGCGCTGTGTCCGCTGTGCATAGTGGACACGCTCACAAAAGACATGCACATGGGTCCGAATGACTACAACGGAAGAATCAGATGGATAAGCACCGCGGCAATAACAACAACGACTAAAATCAGTTCGATATGGTCAAGCCCATATGCCAATTCACTCGACACTGGTGACAAATTGGTGACACAGACAACTCCATTCACATCGGATACTCCTTTTGCATGTTCCATACCTACATACTGGTCATCTCTTTTGTTGGAATTGGGTAATATCTATGTGTATGACATATATAGTC